>NZ_QGHD01000007.1 GCF_003148885.1 Hallerella porci
CCGCCGTTCTTCCTGCCGATTTTCGGGTTTCGTCCGGCTCCCTTCAGGACGTTCGAGAACAGCGATATGGTCGTGGAGTCCATCACGTACAGTTTCTGCGCCCATTCATAGTCGCGACTGTCCGGTAAAAAACGGCCGAACTTTTCGTAGAGCGACTTGTAGACGGCCTCGAAGAACTTGCAGGGGCGTCTGTTGTTCGCGTCGGAGAAAGTGCTCATCTTCAGCGGTCCCGTGAACCCGGCGTGCCACAGGTGCCTCGCTTCCGTGTTCACTCCCGTAAGGATTTCGCGCAGGGAGCTGTAATTTTTGAATACAGCGAACAACAGCACGAGCAGGTGCTGGAACCCGTCGAACTTCTTGACATAGCGTTCCCCGCCAACGCTGCGGGATTGCCTCAGAATTTCGCCTTTAGAGAGGTATTTTGTGATTTGTGCGTATATCGGCTGTCCGGTAAAATTTCTACATTCCATAGTGCTTTTGAATTTGTTTTATGTGCAAAAGAAACTATAGTCAAAAGCGGCGGCTCCCGGAAACGGAAGTCGCCTTTTTTGTTAGATTTCAGGTTGAATTAAAAAGTTTTACCGGACACTAATAGAAATTTTCAGCATCAATCAAATACCCATTAATGTTTTTTGCATCAATACATTCATCACCAGCAAATATCCTTTTTGGCTTTTTATTTTCGTCACTGCTAAAGCCCACAATCACGCAATGCACATGCGCCTTAATGCTTGCTTCGCTATCCCAGCGGAAAGTGCGGTGTGCAAAATCGATATGCACCCCATCGTCAAAAAGAGGTTTCCAAAGGTTGGCAACACTCTCACCTTGACAAATCGAATTGGTTGAAACGAGTGCGGTCCTTGTATTGCTACCCTTCATTAAATCAGCCGCTTTTTTGTACCAGCACGCCACATAATCCAGGTTGCCGGCATTTTTCCAATCTTTGCCAAAAACATTTTCAAGATCCTGTTTTTGTTCCGCATTCATCAAGCGTGCCCCCACAAATGGCGGGTTCCCGATGATATAATCGTAGTTGCGCTTTTCGTGCGATTCCTTTTCGAAGAAGGTGCCGCTCATCACTTCGGCACTGTTTTCAAAAGTCTGCCAGTCTGTTTTTAGCGCGTTGCCTTCCACGATGTGCGCGTTTGTCTTGAGCGGCAAGAAGTCTATCGCGGAGTGTATGATGCTTTCCGTCTCTTTCATCATCTGGCTTTCGGCAATCCAGAGCGCAGTCTTTGCGACGGTTACCGCAAAGTCGTTGATTTCGATTCCGTAAAATTGTTGAATTTGCACCTGAATAGGGCTGCTTACATCGTAAGCGATTTCCATTTGCCCCTTTGAAAGGGTGCTTAATACTTTATTTTCGAGCCTGCGCAAGCACAAATAGGTTTCGGTCAAAAAGTTTCCGCTGCCGCACGCGGGGTCCAAAAAAGTCAAATGCGAAAGTTTTGCCTGGAAATTTCTCAGCTCTTTTTCGGGATTGACTTTTTCTAAAATCGATGCGAGTTCTGCCTTTAAATCGTCTAAAAATAGCGGGTCGATGACTTTGTGAATGTTTTCGATGCTCGTGTAATGCATGCCGCCCTTGCGGCGTGTTTCCGGGTTTAATGTGCTTTCGAAAACGGCTCCAAAAATCGTCGGGCTGATTTCCGACCAGTCAAAATCATCCGATGCCTTCGCCAAAAGCAGGTCGCGAATTTCGTCGGTTATCATCGGGATTTCGATATCCGCATCGCCCTTGGGCTTGGCAAAAAGTCCGCCGTTCACATAGGGGAATGCGGCGAGTGTGGGGTTTTCGTCTTTTAAGTATTCGTCGCGTTCTTCGATTTTTTGATTGAGAATGTTAAAAAGTTCAATCAAAGCGCGGCGCATTTGGGGGGCGTTAAATTGCGCGAGATAATCGTGGAACATGCCGTGGCGGCCGAACAGCCCCGCGTCTTCGGCATACAGGCAAAAGACGATGCGCACGCAAAGCACGTTCAGGCTCTTCAAGGTCTCGGGCGATTCCGGGTTCTTGTACTGCGCCAAAAACTTCTCGTAAATTTCGCCCACGATGTCGCCTGCGGCAATGGACACTTCCATTTCGCGTTTCGTGTGCTGGTCATTTTCGTCGACTAAAAAATTCAGGCGGTAATATTCTTTGCCAAAGTCTTTTAGGTTTAATACTTCGCGCGTCTTCACGGGTTCCTTGTCTTCCATGTTGTAAATATGGAATGTTTGGAAGTTGCAGGTGACTATCCAGCGCACTTTTTCGGAATAGGGCAAGTTGTCGTTGTAGCGTTTTGCCTGTTCGTATGGCGTCAGTTCTTCGCCGTCGGACTGCCTTTCCTTTTTGTCTAGGTCAATGTCTTTGCCCTTCTGTTCGATAAGAACCTTCGTCGTTGCAATGTAGCCGTCGATGCGGCTTGCGTTCGAAAGTTTCACGGGCTTTTCAAATTCGATGTAATGCACCGCATCTTTCACTTGAAACACGCTTTGCAGTAAATCAATCCAAAATTTTTGCGTTTCGCGATTTTCAAAACCCCGGTCTTTCCAAACTTCTAAAAATGCCTGGGCGGAAATTTGCTGAGAACTTAATTTTTTAGCCATAAGATTTTAATTCTCTCCATACAATAGGGCGACAAATTGGATTTCCTAATGTAAATTTAATTTTCCTCGCTGTCATCCCAATGACAATTTTTTTTATAAACATTTTTTGAATAATCAACCTCCAAGTGCCATCGCTTGCCAACCCAAATCCCTTCCGCAAAATTGCATGGACCTGTTTTCAAAAACAAATGACCCTTTGCATTTGTGATTTGCCCAATTTCGCCCAACAAATATCCCACTTCAAAAGTGCAAAGCCCTGTTTCGCTCAACAAATATCCCACTTCAAAAGTGCAAAGCCCTGTTTCGCCCAACAAATGTCCCACTTCAAAAGTGTAAAGCCCTGTTTCGCCCAACAAATGTCCCACTTCAAAAGTGCAAAGCCCTGTTTCGCTCAACAAATATCCCACTTCAAAAGTGCAAAGCCCTGTTTTGCCCAACAAATATCCCACTTCAAAAGTGCAAAGCCCTGTTTCGCTCAACAAATATCCCACTTCAAAAGTGCAAAGCCCTGTTTTGCCCAACAAATATCCCACTTCAAAAGTGCAAAGCCCTGTTTCGCTCAACAAATATCCCACTTCAAAAGTGCAAAGCCCTGTTTTGCCCAACAAATGCTCTTCGCAAAAGTGAATTGCCAGATTTGGTGGTAAAAACAGCCCTTTTCAAAAGTGAATAGCCAGATTTGGTAGTAAAAACAGCCCTTTTCAAAAGTGAATAGCCAGATTTGGTAATAAAAATAGCCCTTCGCAAAAGTGAATTGCCTAATTTGGTAGTAAAAACAGCCCTTTTCAAAAGTGAATTGCCAGATTGGGTAATAAAAATAGCCCTCTGCAATAATGAATAGCCTAATTGGGTAATAAAAATATCTCTCTGCAATAATGAATAGCCTGATTGGGTAATCAGAATATCATTTTGCAAAAGGGGATGAGCGTTTTGGAATGAGGTAACAGTTATCTTCACTTTTTAAACAAAAAATTACACAAATTTTTGTAACGATTGAATTTGTTTTACTTACATTATTATCGGTGAGTGGATTTTGGGACAACACATCAACCATCCTATTGGAGGACACATGAGTCAAATCGAAAGTTACAAGTTAACTTACCTGAACAACGCTGCACATTTTCTGTTTATGAAGGAGCTCCTTGCGCGCGCCCTTGCCGACGAAAATGTGAGCACCAAGTGCAAGGATCAAGTCGACGCTCTGCAAAAAACGCTTAAGGCCGAAGACGATTGCTTTGCGACATCTTCGAAAAGCCTTGCGACAGACAAGATTACCCAGGCAGACAGCTTCCGCGACAAGCTTTATCTCGGCTACAAGAAGCTTGTCGAAGCCCATTTGGACGCTCCGATTCCAGAACTTGCAAACGCTGCAACGGTATTGAACCAGCATATCGTGGATTACAAAATCAACGTTCGCGATCAAATTGACAAGGAAACGGGCTCCCTCGTAAACTTTATCCAGGATTTGGAAGGCTCGCACAAGGCGCATGTTGAAACTCTTAACCTTATGGCTATCGTAGAACGTCTGAAGCAGGCAAACGAAATGGTCCGCGAGTACACGAATACGCGCACCGACGAGCGCTCCGTCAAGACGGCGGGTGCGATGAAGCAGGCAAGGGTCGTCTGCGACAACGCCTACAGCAATTTGGTGCGTGTGGTTAACGCCCACATGATTCTCGAAGGGGACGCCGATTACGAAAATTTCGCAAGCTTCGTGAACACGCAAATCGCACAGCTCAAGATGAGCGCCCTCTATAAACGGAAGGGGAAAAGTGAAATTCAAATGGAAAACAATCAAAAGGTGGGGGAAGATTTTAGAGCTTAGAACTTAGAGTTTAGAGATTAGAGATTTCTAAGTTCAAAGCTCTTCGCTTTAAGATCTAAAAAAAGCGCGCCTACGGCGCATCGAAAACCTGTGTTGAGCTCACCCCCAAACCATACATTTTTTCGAGGATGTTCTTGACCTTCTGCGTTGATACGCTATTCGATCGTTCGTAGGCGCTTGCTTTTAGGAACTGCTCGCACTCTAGCTTTTGCAAAACCAAAAATAGACTGTAAAAGCTTCACTTTTTGTATTCTGGGCTCTAGCCGAGCCCTTTTTTATGAATGATTGATTTTACAGAATGAAATTTACATGTTCATCATTTCCAACAAAGGAATTCTTATGGGAACACATGCAGCAATCGTCCGCCGATTGCCCGACAACACAATTCAATACGGAAACATCATCAATGATGGTTTTCTAAGCTATGTAGGTATCATCTTGATGGTTTATTATGATTCCCCGAAATTGGTGGAACAATTATTTTCACTGGGGCAGTTAGAAACTCTTGGTGCACCGGGAACAGAAAATAATCCAGCCTTGTTTGACACCGAATCAAAAACATATTGCACAAATAGATGGAAAGGGCACCGTTCTCACAGAACTTGTGATTCTGAAATGGAAATCTGCCCAGAAGTTATGTTTACGGATTACTATTATTTTTACGACAATGAAGAATGGTTCTATGTAAAACCGGATTGTGGCTGGCAAAAGATTCCATTACATTATGTGCTAAACCGTTTATCGTATTTTTCAAAACATCCTAATGAATGTCCCCAAATAATGGGAAGAAACGAGCCCGATACTTGCGTTCGATATGAAATGGATATCGCTTATCTCAAGGAGATTCTCTTTGAATATCCTAAAGAAGACGCCGAATACAAGCAACTGCTCGATGCAAGCGGAATCAACATCGAGGAAACATTTGAGGAACTACGAAAGACGAATTTTCCGCTTTACGAATTTCTTGAAAAACACCTTAATCTTGTGAATTATTTTGATCCGTGGAGCGTTTACATGGTTGGAGAATCGCACTTACCACCGTCAAAAGTCAAATTGCGAAAGAAATCGGAACAACATGTTGAAACATATTTTTGGAATTTGAGCTAGGATGAAGTATGGGAAAAGGAAGTGCGGACTAAAAGTCCGCATTTTCTTTTCAATTGTGCATTGTTAATTGTTCATTATGCATTGTCATCAATTCCAACTAAAAAAGAACCGCTTTCGCGATTCTTTTTTTACAGTGCTTTGATTTCATCAATCGTGAGGCCGGTGACCTCTGCAATCGTTTCAACGGAAATGCCTTTTTTCAAAAAGCCTTTGGCGAGGGAACGCGTTTTAGCCATCATTCCTTTTTTCATTCCTTCTGCACGTCCTTCCTTACGCCCTTTGGAAATTCCTTCCGCAAGCGCCTCAGCCTTACCTGCAGCGAGCCTTTGGCGAAAGACATCGCCGGCGCTGACGAATCCGTACTTTTGTCCGATGCTTACGAATGCCATATCTAACTCCTTGAGGATGCTTTCTCCCAAATACTCCTTCAAATATACACTAATTTTTTCGAGCAAGTTTTTCGCTTCATCGTAAGGAATCTGCGTTAAGGCTTTTTGAAATTTGGGAAGAATTGCCAACAATTTTTTCCGGTTAAACGCATATTTCATTGCGGTTACACCCATTGCCGTTGCAACATCATCGCAGCCGATGCAATCTTCGTCCGAAATCATTTTCATGTCGATGAAATGGCATTGAAAAGGCAACACAGGCTTAAAAAAGTAATCGGAATAATTTTTACGCAAAAGTTTAAACGGGTCCCACGGACCTTTGCCGTTGTAAAAAATGAAAGCCCGCGTCGGCATTACGTCAACCAAATCGTTCTGCAATTTCATCACTTTATTTACATAGCGAGAAATTTGGGCAAAGACGAATTTATCCGAGCCTGATTTATGCTCCAACAGAATCCCAACCACAGTGGGATGCCCTTTCGCAGCTTTCACGCGAAAAGCTAAATCGGCTTCGCCCGTTTCGTCCACTTCGGAATACGAATCTGGAATCTGCTCGAGCGAATTCAAATTGATGGCTTTCAAAAACTCAGAGATTTCCGGTTTCTGCTTCGCACACAATTTCAACAACGCCCGCAAATGATTTTTATCGGCAAAAAGTCAGCGGAAGAAAGCGTCATGACTGCGACGAGAATTTTTATTCGTCATTTTGTTCTCCATTGGGAACGCCCCCAAAAAAGCAGATATGGACAATTTTCCCTATCTAAGAGTATAGACGCTTTAATCAGTAAAAATGCATCAAAAGTAAAGAAGATTTTACTTAAAATCGAAAAAAGTGGAAAGAAAGATCTTAGAACTTAGATTTTAGAGCTTAGAATTTCTAAGATCAAAGTTCTTAGCTCTAAGTTCTCAAAACCCCGCGCGGCTTCGCCGCCATTATTTCCAATTGTGCATTGTTAATTGTTAATTATGCATTGGATAATAATGCAGAATTGATAATTCACAATTAACAATTATAAAGTTAGGCGCTTTGCGTCTACGGCGCACCAAGCTCTACACTCTTCATTCCTCATAAAAAAAGTCGCACGGCAGAGCCGTACGACCTTTTTTGGTGGTGTGTTATGAACGGGAAACTTAGGGCTTTGTAAATTGTTTGAGGAATTTCCAACCGATTTCTGCGCAGCCGGCGTCGTGGCCGTTTCCGCTGCAGCTTGCGCCGCCTTTATCGGTGCAAAGTCCGACTTGAACGCCGGCGCTGCAGTTTTCGTAAATGACGCAGCCGTTGCCTTGATCTTTGGGTTCGCCAGAACAACTGTTCATTTTCGCCCATTCTTTAAGGTTATTTTGTGCGCCAAGGAATGTAATCGGTTTTCCGGGAACCATCGAAGAATAACCGCCTGCGTAAGGGACGACGCCGTCTTGAGAACCGCGGAAATTGAGAACGGAAATGGGGCGCGATGGTTTGCATTCGCCGGCATCGACGACTTCTTTTGCTAAATCAAAGGACGCGGGAGCCGTTGCGGCAAAGACATCTGCCATTTTACAAGCGACATAATTTGACATGCCGCCGCCCATCGAAAATCCTGCGGCGTAAATGCGCTTCGGATCGATGCACGCTTCGTTTTGAAGTTCTTGAATCAAGTGGCGGCTAAAGGTAATGTCATCGGCATCGGTGCAGCAAGGGCCGACATTCCACGCTTGCCCCATTCCGCCGGTTGCGCCGTCGGGATATGCGATAATTACGGCGTCAGAAAGGGTTGCTGCTTCGTAAGTTTTACTGCTTGCCCAACCTTGCGCGCTTCCCATAATCGGATGATAATCGACGAGGAGCGGGACCGCATTACTTCCGGTATAAGTATTCGGAACGTGAACAATGTATTTGCGGCCATCGACTTCTTTCGTGTAATCGCCGGGCTTTAAAGTTTTCGTTGCGCAGTTGACCGGTTCATCGGGAATTTCTGAGGAAGATGAAATTTCTGCAGAAGAAGAACTGCTCTGACTTGAAGAAGAAATGGGCTTTGAACTTCCTTTGACTTTGAGAGTAATTTTTACGCCGACTTCTTCTTCGGCTTTCATTTGATACATCGTTTCTTCGAAGCCATCTTTTTTGAAGAAGAGAGAAGCGAGCGGATCACCGGCTTTTTTCAAAATGCCGCGATGGTCTAATGCATAAACGGAGCCTGCGCCATCGGCAGAAATTTTCAGAAAATTTTTGGAATGAGAAAGGCGACTTAAATCGAGATAGAGAGAACCGTTTGCGTTGAAAAATTCTTGCTGGAAAGTCACTTTGCCGAGCGCATCCAGCAGCGAAATTTTTAAAACGCGGACATTTACATTTTGTAATGTCGCAAATTTTCCGTCAAAGTGCACGCGCATTTCTTTGCGGGAAATCGCTTGGATAGAATTGGGATCGTTGGAAAGTTGGAAATTTCCAGAGGCATCGGATACGGCGGCAATTCCTGTATAATTAAAAGAAGAAATTTGAACATCGGGAATGCCTTCGCCCTGTTCTGTTATCACTTGCCCCGCAATGTTCCAACCGAGTGAAAGAGTTGCTCCGAAGAGCAAAATTAAAGTAGAAGTGGTGAATTTCATTTTTCCTCGCATTTGGATACTGATAAATTAAAAGCCCGAAGAAAAAATGCAAAGAGGGAAAAAGAAAAAAGCGTTGTTGATTTTACAACAAAAGTTTAAACGAAAAAAGCCCGCCGATGGGCGAGCTTCTTTCATTTCTTTTTGACAAAATTAGTCTTTGCCGGTGAAGATAATCACGAGAACGCTTGCGATGAATGCGGCGCTCACGATGAGGAATTCCAGCGGGTTTTCCATAATCGTTTGGCCTGCGGTGCGCGGTTCGCCACTTGCGGCTTTCGGTTCTGCCTTGGCAGAATCAGCCGGAGCTTGTGCCGAAGAATCGGCTGCGGCGACAACGGCTGCGGTATCTGCTGCGACCGGAGCGACTGCTGCGGAATCGGTCTTTGCAGAATCCACCGGAGCGGCTTTTGCTTCGAGAACTTCAGAAGAATCGGCGACAGGAGCCTTTGCGGAATCAGCCGGAGCGGCTGCGACTGCTGCGGTAGAATCGGTTGCCGGAGCTGCTTCGGCAGTTGCGGAATCGGCTACGACCGGAGCTTGGGCTTCGGCGACTGGAGCTTTTGCGGTATCAACCGGAGCGGGTGCCGGTGCGGGCACTGCTTCTGCGGCTGGTGCAGCTTCAGCTTTTTTCACGGTATCCGCGGGGGCTGCTGCTTGAGCGGGAGCTGGAGCAGGTGTCGGTTCCGCTTTAGCGGCTTCGGCTGGAGCTTCCACTTTTTTCGTGGTATCTGCAGGAACGGCTTGAGTCGGTGTTGCTGTTTCTGCGGCGAACGCAAATGCAGAAAGCATTAACGCTGCGGCGAGAGTCTTCTTGAGTTTCATTATTTCCTCACTTGATAAAAAACATTTTTGGCAGATGAACCGCCAAGTGCAAGGAAAAAGATAACTCTTCAAACAGGAAAGTGGTAAATAATTTTTCTTAAAAAGGCGAAAATTCTATTTTCTAGATGATCATTTATTTGAATGAGAGGTTTCTATGGCATTTCAATACGAAGCAACAGTCCAGCACGGCAAAGATACGACTGAATATGTGAATCTCGGCAAAGACGGAATTTCCGTCGCTGAATTCGAAGGAAAGAAAATTCTGAAAGTTTCGAAAGAAGCGCTTTCTAAGCTTTCGGAAGCCGCTTTTGAAGAAGTCGAATTTTGCTTGCGCCCATCGCACACGGCAAAAGTGGCAAAAATTTTGCAAGATCCCGAAGCGAGCGATAACGATAAATTCGTCGCATTGACGATGCTCAAAAACGCAACCGTTGCCGCCAAGGGAATTCTTCCGTTCTGTCAAGATACGGGAACCGCTATTTGCGTTGCGCATAAAGGCCAGCAGGTGTGGACAGGCTTTGACGATGCCGAAGCGATTTCCGAAGGCATTTACAATGCGTACACGACGAAGAATTTGCGTTACAGTCAAATCGCTCCGCTTTCGATGTATGAAGAAAAAAATACCGCTTGCAATTTGCCGGCTCAAATCGACATTCACGCCGAAGAAGGCGCCGAAATGAAATTCCTCTTTGTGGCAAAGGGTGGTGGATCGGCGAATAAAACTTATTACTGGCCGATGACGAAGGCGCTCCTCAACCCGAAGTCTTTGGAAAAATTCCTCGCCGATAAGGTGAAAACCCTCGGAACGGCAGCGTGCCCGCCGTATCATTTGGCAATTGTTATCGGTGGCACAAGCGCCGAAATGAATACGCACATGGTGAAGCTCGCAAGCTGCGGTTACTTGGATGATATTCCGACGACCGGTTCGGAAGGCGGACGCATTTTCCGCGACCTCGAAATGGAAGAAAAGGTGCTGCACATTTGCCAAAAGACTGGCATCGGCGCACAATTCGGCGGCAAATATTTTGTCCACGATGTCCGCGTTATCCGTTGCCCGCGTCATGCGGCAAGTTGCCCGGTTTCTATCGGTGTAAGCTGCTCGGCAGACCGTAACATCAAAGCGAAAATTGACGAAAACGGTCTCTGGCTCGAAAAGATGGAACATCATCCGGAAAAGTATATCCCCGCAGGCAATGTGGTGAACTTGGCTCCGGCGGTAGAAATTGATTTGGATCGCCCGATGAAAGAAGTCCTCGCCGACCTCACGAAGTATCCGGTCAAGACCCGCTTGAATTTGAAGGGAACGATGATCGTCGCCCGCGATATGGCGCACGCAAAAATCGCTGAAATTTTCGATAAGCAAGAAAGCGGCGCAGAACTTTCGGAAATGGAAAAGAAAGTTCTCGAAGTCGTAAGCAATCACCCGATTTATTATGCGGGACCGGCAAAGACTCCGGCGGGAATGCCGACAGGAAGCTTTGGCCCGACGACTGCAAACCGAATGGATCCGTATGTGATGCGTTTCCAGAGCAAGGGCGCTTCGATGATTATGGTCGCTAAGGGAAACCGCAGCCAAGAAGTCACCGACGCTTGCAAAAAGTACGGCGGATTCTTCCTCGGATCTATCGGTGGTCCGGCCGCAATTCTTGCGGAACAAAATATTCTGAGCAACGATGTCGTCGCCTTCCCAGAACTCGGCATGGAAGCCATCCGCAAAATTACCATTAAGGATTTCCCAGCGTTCATCCTCGTGGACGATAAGGGAAACAATTTCTTTGATGGTTTGATTTAAGTCAAAACGAGAAAGTTCTGCGGAAATCCCGCAGAATTTTTCTTGAAAAAAATCCTCTTCAAACGAGAAGATTATGGAAAATTTTATCGTCGTGGATTACAACGCAGGAAACTTAACTTCGGTGCTCAACGCTTTTGCGCATTTGGGAATTGAAGTCAAAGCATCGCGTGACCCCGCAGAAATCGCTAACGCAGACCGCTTGGTTTTCCCGGGTGTGGGCGCTGCAAAAAGTGCGATGGAAACGCTAACGAATTCGGGCATCGGGAATGCAATCGCCCAAGTGATTGCGAATAAGCGTCCGGTTCTCGGTATTTGCATCGGCTGCCAGATTATTTTGAATTCGAGCGAAGAAAACGGCGGCGTTAAAACGTTAGGATTCATCGACGGTAAAGCTGTCCGTTTTGAAGAAGAAGCGGGCATTAAAATTCCGCACATGGGTTGGAATCAAGTTCATTTTTTGAAAAAACATCCGCTCTTTGAAGGCATTGCCGACGGAAGCGATTTTTACTTTGTGCATTCTTATCACCCGGCAGAAATTTCTCCGGAAAATGCGCTTTCCGAAACGACTTACGGCTCGCAGAAATTTACATCGGCAGTTGTGAAAGAAAATTTAGTCGCGACGCAATTCCACTTGGAAAAAAGCGGCGACGTCGGATTACGCGTGCTCAAAAACTTTAGCTGTTGGAGCGGATTATGCTAACGAAACGTTTAATCATCTGCTTGGATGTGCGCAATCGCAAAGTGACGAAAGGCGTTAAGTTCAAAGGAAATATCGACATCGGCGATCCGGTGGAACTCGGCGCAAAGTATAGCGCAGACGGTGTGGACGAACTCGTCTTTTACGATATTACTGCGAGCGCAGAAAATCGCCCGTGCGATTTTGAAATGGTGAAAGAAATTGCAAAAAATGTTTTCATTCCATTTTCGGTCGGCGGAGGCATTCGCAATCTCGAAGATATGCACCAAGTGCTTCTCGCGGGCGCAGAAAAAGTGAGCGTGAACAGCCTCGCTGTTTTGCATCCGGAAATTATTTCTGAAGGCGCAAAAGCTTTTGGCAATCAATGCGTCGTCCTCGGGATGGACGCAAAGCGCGTCGGCGTCTCGGAAAAAATTCCTTCGGGTTATGAAATTTATATCAAGGGCGGTCGCGCAGCGACGGGGCTCGATGCTGTCGAATGGGCGAAGAAAGCGGAATCTCTCGGCGCAGGCGAAATTTGCTTAAACGCGATGGATACCGACGGCGTCCGCGATGGCTACGAACTAGAAATTACCGATAAAGTGGCAAAGGCTGTGGGCATTCCTGTCATCGCTTCGGGCGGTGCCGGGAAACCGGAACATATCGCTGACCTTTTCTGCAAAACCGCAGCCGATGCAGCGCTTGTCGCAAGCATGGTGCATTTTGGCACTTATACTGTTCCGCAAATTAAAAATGAAATGCAAAAAGCGGGAATTCCGGTGCGGAAAATTTCAAAGGTGAATTTGTAAAGAAAATTATGAATCGAGATGTTGCAGAATCCATTTTAGAACTTGGAACGCAGTGCGGCGCAGATTACGTCGAAATTTACGAAGAAGAAACGCGTTCTTCGACTCTTTCGTTAAAAGACAGTAAAATTGAAACGGCGTCGGCGGGAACCGAATTCGGCATCGGCGTTCGTTTGATTTATGGAACGGAAGTGCTTTATGCGTTTACGAGCGAAGAAAGCAAAGACGCTCTTTTGCAAATGGTGAAGACCCTTGCGTTCGGGCGGGAAAAAGGAAAGTCTGCAGCGCCGAAATTTTCTGCGGAAATTTCTCGGTTTGGAAATCCTGCGAAAGATTTTTTAGATCCGGGAGTTTTAGGAAACGGCTACAAGTTGGATTTTTTGCACAGCGCAGATGCGAATGCTCGCCAAGTTTCGAATCGCATTTGCCAAGTTGTCGCAAGCATCACCGATTCCTGTTCGCACATTCATATCGTGAGTTCGAGCGGTATCAATGTCAGCGATTTTCGGACGCATACGCGCCTAGGCATTAACGTCACCGCAGGACGCGATTCCGAAAAAATTGTTTCGCGCGAAGCGCCAGGAGCTTTGGCTGGTTATGAATGCTTAGAAAAATTTGACGTGACGAATTTGGCAAAAATCGCAGCGGAACGTTCGCTGCGCATGCTCGATGCGGGCTACATTTCGGGCGGTGTTATGCCAGTCGTTATGGGCCCCGGATTTGGCGGTGTGATTTTCCACGAAGCGGTTGGACATCCGCTAGAAACTGAAGCGATTCGGCATCAAGCAAGTCCATTCTGCGGAAAACTCGGCAAGCAAATTGCGCAGCCTTGCTTAACGGCAATTGACGATGGAACGATCGCCGGTTCGTGGGGAAGTTGTGCCGTCGATGACGAAGGCATGAAATCCGAACGGACGGTTTTAATCGAAAACGGAATTTTGAAAAATTATATGGCGGACATGGTCGGCGCAAAAGAAGTCGGCTGTGCGCGCACTGGAAGCGGTCGCCGCGAATCGTATAAATTTGCGCCGGTAAGTCGCATGCGGAACAGTTTCATCGCACCGGGGAAAGATTCTTTTGATGCGATGATTGCAAGCGTTGATCACGGACTGTATGCGGCAAAAATGGCGGGCGGTTCGGTGAATCCTGCGACGGGTGAATTTAATTTTGCGGTCGAAGAAGGCTACGAAATCGTCGGCGGAAAAATTGGACGACCGGTCCGCGGAGCCACTCTCATCGGAAAAGGCGATCAAGTTTTGCAAGGCATCTCGATGGTCGGAAGCGATCTTTCGATTGCAGCAGGAGTTTGCGGAGCTTCTTCGGGTTATGTGCCGGTGACTGTGGGACAGCCCACGATTAAAGTGGATTCAATTTTAGTCGGAGGAAGATAAGCTGTGAAATTTTCTGCACTCTTCACCCTGATTTTTATTTCATTCTTGTGGGCGTTCGAATCGGTCGAAGATTCGCGGACGCGTTTTGTTTTTACCGATCAGGTTGTGGAATCGAGTGCAGAAGTTTGCGCCGACGGCGGTTCACGTTTATTACCCGAAAATGCGTTTTACAAAAAAGGTTCGCATTTACCGTATCGCACTTACCGCATAGCGATTCCTGCGAATGCCAAGCCGACGGTCACGATTTCGGATTTGGCGCGCAGCCGTTTTGAGGGAAACTGGTGCCGTTCGGATTCGCTTCAAAATGGTGCGTTAGAAATTTCGAAACCCATTTTGCGCGATGGCATTTGGACGGTTGATGTTTTTGTTCCGCTGTTACAAATTTCGGGTTCGACGATTTCGATTCGGAAAAATTTTCAGGTGAATGTTTCGTTTGCAGGAACGCCGCAAAATAAAAATCCAGGAAAGCGTGCGATTGCGATGGTACAAAATCCGAAAGGGGCTGCGTCCTTTGGAATCGCTTCTCAGACGGGACGCATTTTGCGCAAAGCTGCCGCATCGGATTTTTCGAAGATAAATTGGCTTGTGCGCTTGGCCGTAGGCGACCGCGACAATGGAAATACAAATGAAGATGGACTTTATGCGGTGACATTTCGCCAATTTCGGGCAGCGTGCAATGAAGTCTCGCGGGCAGCAGACTGCGAAGGAATTCCGGTCGAAAAATTGCGCTTATACGGAGCGCGTCAAGATACATTAACCGAAGTCATTCAAAGTTCTGCGGAAATTGTGCCCGATCAATTATTCGAAATTCCGATCGACATTCGCGATCACAGTCCGAATTCTTTGCGCGCAGACGGCACCTTTGACGATGGCGATACACTTTTCTTTGTCGGCTACGGCACATCGATGTGGAAACGTTTCGACTTTGAAGACGCTTCGTTTACAAGCAAAGGCATGGACTATTATTATTCGTCATCGCCGTATAGTTTCTTTCAATATTTTCAACTGGGATTTTCTTCTACCGGAAAAGGCGCTCGCGTTTCGACTTTAAATTCTCCGGCATCGGGAACAGAAATCGAAGTGCTTCGTTATGTGCGCACCGAAAAAGACGCTGCGCTTCGCGATGTTTATTTTGGCGAAAATGATGAAGCTTCGGGCAAGGAATGGTTCTGGTTTTGGAATGGAAAAAACGATTCGCTCGAAATTTCTTCGTCGAGTTTTTTCACGGCGAAAAATGATAAATTGCCGCATTTCAAAGAAAGCGGAAAAAAATTCCTCGCGGTTTCGTATGTGCCGCATTCGGCAACGGCGCAAGCCAAAATGCGATTCACGTTTACTGTAAACGGGAAAACATTTGACGGCTACGATCGCAAATTGCCGATGGGAAATTTTGAAATTGAAAATCCGCCGTTAAAATCTTCGGGAAATTCGTATGCGATGCGACTTCTCCCGAATCATTCTGTGCCCGATCGATTCGATGGTTTTACTCTCGCCTATGCGTGGAATCCGACTTTGGAAAACGATACCGCTGAATGGATTTTGCCGGGGAAGTCGAGTGGCCGCATTCGCATTCCGATGACGTCTCATGCGCAGGTGATGAAATTCAAAAATTTTGAACCCGTCGGACTCCTCGCTATCCAAAATGGATTTTTCACCGATAGCATTTCGTCCAAAGAAGATGTGCGTTATCTCGCTTACAATGCAGAAAATTTCCGCAAGCCCGCAGCGATTAACGGCATCCCCAATCGGATAGAAGGCATTCTCTCGGACATTTCTCGCATTTCTTCGAAAACGGAATATTTGATTATCGCACCGGAAGCTTTCCAAGTGCCCGCCGTTGAACTTGCCAAATTCCGTTCGAGCGGAAAAGCGTTCGCGACTTATAACACGAGCGTCGTTCTCGCCGAAGATATTTACCGCGCTTATTCGGGCGGCTCTTTAACGCCGATTGCCATTCGCAATTATTTGGCTTATGCGCGGAGCGTTTCGCCGAATTTAACTTACGCTGTTCTCGCGGGCAATGGCAATTTCGATTACCGCGGATTCCATTCGGGATTTAAAACAAATTGGCTGCCGCCGTTTGAAAAAGAAGACGCTGCTGCCGAAGATTTCTTTGCGGTTCTCGATTCGGGCGAACAAATTCTCTCGGGAAAATACGATTTGGATTTATACGTGGGAAGACTTCCATTAGGAAGCGTCTCGGCGTTTAATGCGTATAACGAAAAAATTGAAGAACACGAAAAAACTCTTTCGGCGGATAATTCGGCGTGGCGTAATGCGGTGATAATTTCTGCAGACGATGCGTGGACCGGCGTAGAAGTTGATCCGATTGATCACACGAGCCCAGCCGAAGATTTAGCGCGGACATTGTGGAAGCGTTCTTCGGAAAACGGATTCCATTTGGACATTCACAAAATTTATTTGTTGGATTATACCGCCGATGCGTCGGGCCAAAAACCGGAAGCGACTTCGGATTTATTAAACCGCATCAATCAAGGCGCACTATTTACCGTTTACTTTGGACACGGCTCAATTTCGGATTGGGCGTTTGAAGGCTTGATGAAACCGTCTTATGTTTCGAATCTTTCCAATGAATCGCGTTATACGATTCTCGGCTCGTTCTCGTGTACCGTCGGACGCTTTGACAAAGGCGACGAAACTTCTCTTTCGGAAACGTTTATTCAAGCATCGAAGCGCGGTGCGATTGCCTCAATTGGCGCAACCCGTGAAACTTACGGCAGTTTAAACCGCGTCTTTGCCAAGTCGGTTTTAACGAATGCATTATTCCCGTCGGGCGGAACTCTCGGACGCGCTTACATGCAGGCAAAGGGACTTTCGGAATCCTCAAATTCGTCGCAGCGGTATAACAATGAACGTTATGCGCTTCTCGGCGAGCCCGTTGTGCCGATGCCGAATGCGGGGCTTTCTATTCAACTCGATCAAAAAATTGACACGATTCGCGCCCTCGACAGCATGAATTTGAGCGGAAGCGTGAAAGGCATTTCGAACGGAAAATTGCATATTTCCATTCTCGAGCAAAGTTACGAGAAAAAATTAAGCCAAGAACCTTCGGATAACGATTCCGTTTCGGTTCTTTACGATGGTTCGTTAATTTTCAGCGAAGATACCGAAGTCAAAGACGGACGTTTTTCGATTCATTTTATCACGCCGCGGAAAATTGCGTTCGGCGATACCGCTGCCGAAATTCGTCTTTGGGCAAATGGCAATTCCACGGCGAAAATCGGGCGCAGTCTCGTTTCGGGTTTAGCGATTTCGGGAACGTCGGCGTATGCGGATTCCATTATCGCAAACGATACATTACCGCCGTTGATTAGCATTCAAAGTTGTCTTTCTCCGGCATCGGGCACTTCATTCTCCGAAGGTGAAATGGTAACTCTTGCGTCTCCCGCATGTTTGCAAGTAACAATCAAAGATTCGACCGCAATCAATTTCCGCGAAGAAGCCAACGAAGGCGTCGAATTTGAAGTCGATGGGCAAGTTTCTGCATCGCCGTTTCATCCGTGGCCTTATGTGGAACAGTCGAGTAAAAAAGCCGTCGCCCGCATGAATTTCGCCGAAAGTAAATATCCCGCGGGAATTTACCTTTTCAAAGTTTCGGCAACCGATATTATCGGCAACGAATCCACGCGCACGGTCAAAGTCAACATTACCGAAGGACTTTCCGAAGGGCTTTCGGATGTGTTCAATGCGCCGAATCCGATGAAGCGCAAAGGTACGACTTTTTACTTTAAAGATTTAGCGGCAGGGCGTTCATCGGACGTAACGATTTTCATTTACAATCAAAACGGACGCATGGTGCAGCGCATTCCGCATGCGATTTCGGGAAAGACGCATTGGGATGGAAAAGATTTCTACGGACGCAAATTGGCGAATGGTTTATACCATTACATTGTCGTTTCGAAAGTGGCGGCATCGGCCGATGCCAAAGCGAAAACTTTCCGCAAAAAACAAAAATTGGTCATTTCGAGGTAATTATGGATTTGAGAAAAAAAGCTTCTCCGCTTCAACGTTTTGGAGAATTGCTTCTCCGTTTTCGTCTGATTTTCATTTTGATTTTCGCCATTCTTTACGGTGTATTTGCCCGCGATTTTAGTGCGATTTTTTCGTATGGATTTTCGGCGGTGGAATCGGTGCTTAAACAATTTACGGCGGTGCCGCAGACATTTTCGATTGTCAAGGAAAATGCAGTGCCGATTTTTGCTTCTCTCACGGGAATTTTTCTGCTCTGCTTTTTATTCGTGCGCGTCGCAATTTTCAAAGCGTTTCTGCCGGCTCTTTTAACGGGATATTTTTGGACGGCGATTTCTCAGCAAGGACAATTTCCCGCAGAAGAATATCTCGCGTTCCTCGCGGTCAATGGACTCGGCATTTTGGCGTTTGCAATTATCGTCGGCGTTTTTCTCGGCAAAGGTTCTCCGGTCGCGGGCGCTACTGTCGGGAGCTTGACAAAGGTCTTTTTTCCCATTCTCATTTTGCACATTCTTCTCGGCGGACTCGGCGGCTACTTTTTCCAATCGACGGATCTCGTTCTCCGCATTCTTTTCCCGCTGATTTCTCTCGCCCTTTTCTTCTTCGTCGAATTTCCGTTTTTCACCTTCGCGCCGATGGGGAAAATGCGCGCCGCACAAAGAACAATGAAATTAAATTAGGAATGTTCACTTTTGCGTTTGCTGGTTCAACTGATCTACAATCAGCTAGAGGTTGATTTTATCGCATCTAATGGAACTGAAAAATATTATATCCAGTCGGCATACGCAATTCATGATGAAGAAAAACGAATGCAAGAAATTGCATCGCTAAAAAAAATAGAAGACTCCTTTAAAAAAATTGTAATTGTAGGCGATGATATAGCGACTTATACCGACGAAAATGGATTTGTTTATATGAGTTTGTTTGATTTCTTGTTAAAGAAAAATTTCATATAAATTTACTCTACTTGAAATTTACTGTAAAATTACAGGAAATTTTAAATTATGCGGTATACTAGCGATGTGTCATCCTGAGCGAAGCGATATATGAAACTTGGAACTTTAGTTCCTTAGTTGAATTAAGCCCTTTGGGGTAGGATCTAGCACTTGGAACTAAAATTTCATATAGTAGCTTACCTTGCACTCATGGTTTTTAGGTAGGCGTTTAAAAGTTTTGCGTAGGCAGGGCAGCGCATTGCAATAGCGGTTGCGATTTTTTCGTCGTAATCGTGGCTCAACAGATTGCGGTCATCGACCATATCTTGCCAGGTATCGCCTTCGTTGATTAAGCCGTTTTGTAACGCGAGTCTAAAAGAATCGCGGCTCCCGATGATACCTGACAATCCCTGGAATTCCAAGTAGTCTTTCATGCTCTTCCAGGCAAGTTCGTATGTAAATTCAAACGACTTCAAAAGCCCTTGTTGCTCGAGTTTAGAAAGCGGGCGCTCGCTTGCAAGTTCCACAGCTTCGTTCAAGTTTGAAAGAGCCTTCGCAAAGTTTTCTAAACGTTGTTTGTATCTAATTTGCTCTTTCATAGATTGTCTTTCCTACAAGTTCGATGTGTTCTTTGAAATTTTCATTTTGCAGCTCGCTAAATATTAGCAAATCCACCTTGTAGGGCAGCGAAGACTCTTCAAAGGCGCGCATCATATGCAGCTTGTTTTTTATAGGAAATTCGTTATCGACAAACAAGCAGAGGTCGATGTCGCTACCTTCTTTGTAGTTTCCTTTTTCGCGACTCCCAAAAATTTTTGCATAACAAATGTGCGGCTGAGCGTTCAAAATTTGCAAAAGTATCGCCATCGATTTCTCGGAAATCCCGAGTGCAGTTGGAGTTATTTGCATTTTCGCGGTCATTGAAAAAAATATAATCATTATGAGGGATGCGTAGGCGAAAAGAAAGCGGTGTCACCCAGAAAGAAAAATTTCCTAGCCATTTCTGTTTTTTTTTACATTTTATTGTGAAAAGATAGCATTGGAGTAAGAATATGAAACTTCATTTGGGAATAAAATCGGCAGCGGTTGCTCTTTCTGCAGCATCGCTTTTGGCTTTCACGGCTTGCGGCGACGATAGCAATTCGTCAAAGCCCGATTCCAATTTGCCCGATGACCCGAGCTCTCGCGTCGAAGATATGGTTGTAGGGACGTTTGACAACCTTCCGGTTTGTAGCGGCACGTGCGAAGGCGTAACCGCGTATGTGAAGGATGAAAATCTTGCCTACGTTTGCGTCAATGGTTCTTGGGTAAATGCTGTCGTTTCTTCTTCTAGCGAAGAAATTTCGTCATCGAGTTTTATTCCGAGCGATGTTGAAAATTCCAGCAGTTCTGTAAATGTTTCGTCATCAAGTGAAGAAGTAAAGTTCAGTAGCAGCGAAAAAGTTTCCTCGTCGAGTGAAATTTCAAGCAGCTCAATAAATTCCAGTAGCTCAGAAGAATCGAGTAGTTCCGTAAAATCTAGCAGCTCTATGAAAATGTCATCATCAAGTGGACAAATTTCCAGTTCAAGCATCAATACGAAACAGAGTTCTAGTTCAATAACAGGCTGGAGCTGGGATGTGCCGAAGGAAACTTTCTTGAATCCAAATATTGCTTACGGCACCATGACGGACAAACGCGATGGCAAAGTTTACAAGACGGTAAAAATCGGAGACCAGACTTGGATGGCGGAAAACTTGAATTATGCTGACAGCTCAACAACAAAGAGCTCGATTGGCAAGTCTTGGTGCTATAATAAAGATGATGAAAAATGCAAAGTAACTGGTCGCCTTTACACTTGGGCTGCTGCAATTGACTCTGTCAAGTTGGCTGCTGACGGACTTACTTGCGGATATGACGTAGAATGTGAAATGCCTAAAACGGTGCAGGGCATTTGCCCTGAAGGCTGGCACCTGCCGAGTAATGCTGAATGGAATACTTTGTTCGATGCAGTGGGTGGGAGCTTTACGGCAGGCAAGATTCTCAAGTCTAGTACTGGTTGGTATGACTACGATGGAAAAAGTGGTAACGGAACAGACGCCTTTGGTTTGTCCGCGCTCCCCGCGGGCTACAGGTACTACAATGGCTCCTTCGGCTACGCAGGCTTCACCGCTTTCTTCTGGTCTAGTACCGAGAACAGTAGCTACAACGCCTACGGCATGCGCTTGTTCCACGACAGCGAGAACGCGAAGCTGGACGGCTACTACAAGGACTGCGCGTTTTCTATCGTTGCCTAAAAAATTAAGACTAATTTCACATAACATTTTTTTGCAAGTTTTAGCCCGGCGTAAGCCCGGCAAAAACTGCCACCCCCCGACCCGCGAAGCGGGTCGCGAATTTTTTCAAAAATTCACTTAAAAAACAAGGCAGCCATTTTGGCTACCTTGTTTTTTTATCCATTTCACTTTTAAATTAAGCTCCTCTCAAAAATGAGGGACGAGTTTCCTGTTGCGTTCGCAAAGAATGAAATTTTAAAACTTAGTGCTTAGTATTTCTAAGATCAAAGTTCTCCACTCTAAGTTCTCAAAACCCGGCGCGCCATCATCTACATTCCTCATTTAAAAAGTCTTCCCGCAGCGTTGCAAGAACGAATCTGACGTGTTAAATGGCTTGCCGCAGCGTTGCAAGAACGAATTTGACATGTTAAATGCCTTCCCGCAGCGTTGCATGGACGAATTTGACATGTTAAATGCCTTCCCGCAGCGTTGCATGAACGAATTTGTCATGTTAAATGGCTTGCCGCAGCGTTGCATGGACGAATTTGACATGTTAAATGGCTTGCCGCAGCGTTGCATAGACGAATTTGACATGTTAAATGGCTTGCTGCAGCGTTGCATAGACGAATTTGACATGTTAAATGGCTTGCTGCAGCGTTGCATGGACGAATTTGACATGTTAAATGCCTTCCCGCAACGTTGCAAGAGAAAAAATGAGGAATTAGGAATGTTATAATGGCGCGACTTTGTCGCGCGCTATGCAAGATTTTAGAGCTTAGAGATTTCTAAGTTCAAAGTTCTAAGCTCTAAGTTCTTCAAACTCTCCCTCCTCATTTCTCAAAAAAAAACGCGCCGTTTGGCGCGCTTTTTGTCTTAGTTTTTCTTTGCGTCTATTAAGTTTTGGAAGTATTGGATAAAGCTTAAAGCGCCGACGGCTAAGAAGCCGACTGCGTAGAGGGCGAGGAAAGGCCCGATGATAAATTTCTGGGCGCCGATGTAGGCGATAAGACCGAGAACGCAGTAAACGCCGACGGCGATTTCTAAGAGAGCTAAGAAGGGGAATTTTTGACGGAAGTGAGAATATTTCTTTCCGCCGGTTTTCGGCGTGCGGACGAAGACTCCTTGCTTGCCAAAGACCGCCGAGAACCATGCGCGGGTGTTGCTAATCGCAATGCCTACGCCCATCGCCATCAGAACGGGGAGAGAAAGCATCCGCGTTTTCCAACCAGTATAACCGGAGCAACGTTGCGCAACAAAGTAAAGAGTCGAAGGCGCAATCGCCGCGAGGAAGATAAACGCAAAGCCAATCGAGAAAAGCCAAGTCGGGAGATTTGCAACCGGTTCAAACCAAGCGAGAAGCGGATAAGCGCAGAGCGCTGTAAAAAGCATACACGGGTGAATGGAATAATGAGTCGTGTGAAGGAAGGCACCGATTTTTTTGCGGAGCGGCACTTTTGCTTTGAAGACGAGCGGCAAATCTTTCATCGCGGTCTGGATGGAGCCCTTTGCCCAACGGAATTGCTGCGCCTTAAATGCGTTAATATCATCGGGAAGTTCTGCGGGGACAATCACATCGAAGACGAATTTCATTTTCCAACCGGCGAGCTGACTCCGATAAGAAAGGTCCATATCTTCGGTTAATGTATCGCCTTCCCAGCCACCTGCATCGAGAATCGCTTGCTTGCGCCACACGCCTGCGGTGCCGTTAAAGTTCATAAAGAGGTCGCCCCAGCTGCGGGCCGATTGTTCTACCACAAAGTGACCGTCGATACCAATCGATTGCGCCAAAGTCAAACCGGATTCGGTGCGGTTCAAATGTCCCCAACGACCTTGCACAAGACCGATGGAAGAATCGATGACCATATATGGAACGGTTTTCAACAAGAAGTCTTTCTGCGGGACGAAGTCAGCATCGAAAATGGCGAGGAATTCACCCTTTGCGACTTCCATCCCTTCTTTGAGTGCGCCCGCCTTAAAATCTTTGCGGTTTGTGCGGTGAATGAGTTTAATGTCGTAACCTTCGGCTTGCTTTTCTTCGACTTTGCGCTTTGTTACTTCGTAGCAGTCGTCGGTCGAATCGTCGAGGACTTGAATTTCGTGTTTGTCTTTCGGATAATCGATGGCGCAGACCGCATCAATTAAGCGTTCCACGCAGTTTGCTTCATTGAAAACCGGAAGCTGCGTCGTGACCATCGGCAGTTCGTCCATCTTGTGGTCGCGGTAGAATTGGAGCAAGTTCTTGCGGTCGGCGAGGCGGACGCGGCGGCTGTTCTTGAGGAAGAGATAGATGCTCCAGTAGCAGTTGAATCCGTAGACGACAAGCCCGATTCCGGCGATGACGTACACAACAAACAGGATATCCAGTAAATATTGAGCCATGGTTAAACCTTTTGCATTTTAGATGCTTGGCGCCAAATATAGAATTTCGCAGTCGATATTGCTATATTCCTTCTGGATTTAATGACAAAAATATGACACAAAATTCCATGGAAAAGTCGCCGTTAGAAAGATGGCTCAGCGCAAATCAAGATAGCCCGAATTTGGACAATTCTCTGCGGCTTTTGCTCGGGCACGCTTTCGTCGGCATTTTCCGCAAAACGCATCCGGATTTTGCCGTTTTTTCGCCAGAAAAGGCACTTTCTTGGGTAGAACGCCTCCCGAAAAACGCTTTTCCGTTTGATATTGGCGATTGGATTGCAAAACCTTCGGCGCATGCGCACGATTTGGTGCATTTTTGCGAAAACGCTAACGCATTTCAATTCCCGCCGACGGTGGATTTTTCGAAGTGGACTTCGGGAGTTGTCGATTTACGCGGCGTACGTTGCCCGATGGGATCGGTGCGGGCGCGTCTTGTTCTCTCGGGGATGGAAGCGGGCGAAGAAATCACTCTCTTCGTCGATAACGGCGAACCGATTGAAAATATTCCGCGGGTCATGTTAGAAGACGGAAATCACATCGTTTCTCGAACAAGAGAAGAAAATTATTGGAAATTGACGGTGCAGAAAAATTCTGCGGACTAAAAATTATTTGCCAAGATGCCCTTCGCATTGTGATTTATCTCACATTTTGAATTGAACTAGGCAGCTTGGTCTAGGGTTGCTTTTTTCCCTAAAAATAAAGTAGTTTAGTAATGTGACTCACAGAATTCAAATCATTAGCGATGAATTGATGGGGGCCGATGCCGAAGCTGCAGAACTTTTTTCGGAAATCGTCCTCTGCGAAAATCCGACACGTCCTGTGCAATTTGCAATTTCTTCGTCGGTGCGTTATCCGCTATCGACGGTTCTTTCTCGGGCGCCCTACGATATTTTCGGAAAACTCGCAGAACGCATTGTTCTCGGGCTTGGCCTTCACGAATTGCGGACGGTAACCGATGCGGATGCGGTCTTTGCGTCCTATAAATTATTACTCGATGAAATTTTATCGAAGACTGCGTCGGTGCTTTATCTGATTACGATTCCGAAGAAAGCGTTCCCCGAAGGCGAAACGGAAGTTTCGAAGTTTAACGAAAAAGTCCGCGGACTCGATGACGGCGACCGCGTTCATGTTTTGGATTTTGATTCTCACGTCGAAAATTTTGAAAAAGCTCAACTGCTCCGCGGAAAATTTGCGCGCAGTTTATATGATTCAAATCATAATCCCACATCGCTTTGTCATACGCTGTTGGGACTGTTTTTATCTCAGCGAATTTTTAATTCAAAAAAGGAGTTGGAAAATGGATTTCAGCGATAAATTTTATGCAAAAAATGCGGCATCTGCTAGAGCGTGGGCAGAAGCAGAACCGAAAAAGCACGAAGTGCGCGAACGCAAACATAGCGAACCGAAAATGGGAATTTGCGAAAAGTGCAAAAAAGAAGCGCTCGTGCGTCCGCATCGTTCTCGCGAAACCGACATCAAGGATGGCGCAGCGAGTTACGGCGTCGTCGTGCATTATTACTGCGAAGATTGTTACCCGCAGAGCCGTCGCAATACGCCGACAGAACCGCCGATGAGCGCGAAGCAGGTGAAGAATCTTCTCCGTGGTGCAAAGAAAAATTTGCGATAAAAAAATCTGCGCTCGACGGCGCAGATTTTTTATACTTCAAGAAGTTTGAACATTCGATTTCGCCCTAAGGCGCCTGGATGTTCGGCGATTACATCTTTAGCGAAGGCTTGCATTAAAAGAGCCTCCGCTTTTTCTTTTTCGATGCCGCGGCTCATCAAATAGAAAATGGATTCTTCATCGAGAGAGCCGACGGTGTTGCCGTGCGAACAGGCGACATCATCGTGGTAAATTTTTAAGGTCGGCTTCACGCAAATTTTCGAATCGTCCGAGAGAAGCATCGTGTTGATGAGTTCCGAAGAATCGGTGCCGGGGCAATCTAAGCCCGCGGTAACGCCGCCGTCATAGCTCATGTAAGAATGATCCGAAAGTAAATTCCGCACAAATTGATGGCTTTTGCAATTTGCTGCGTTGTGATACACGCGGACGAATCCGTTTTCACTCGCTGAATTTCCGAGCTGATTCAATTCGCGAAACGCAAATTCTGCGCCTTCGCCATTTAAGAAAGCCGAAACGCTTACGCGGCGCGTGGAATCGGTGCGGTTCAAATCCAAAATATTGACGCGGGAATTTTTTTCTTGGTGAATGCGGATACTGCGAAATTTGAGTTCGCCCGCGTGCGATTCTTCGGTCGAGAAAAGTTCAAGCTCTGCGCCTTCGTCGACGAAAAAGTCGAGGCGTTCGGCAGAAATTTCGCGGACGATTTTATTTTCCAAAATTTCGAGAGAAGCTTTGGCGTTTTTCCCTAAGCGGAAAACGGTGTGCGAAAATTCATCGTGGGCTTTGAGAATGCCGGTTTCGTTTGCGCCTTCGGGAATTTCTTTGACGAAAGATTTTGCGCCGAGGGCGAGCGGGAGGAGCGCCGAAATATCGGTTTCTTTTTCGATTTGAAAATCGGCAGCAGAAAAATTGGATTCGGCGAGGCGTTCTACATTGCGAGCATCGCCGGCGTCGATTTTAAAATGAGCGTCATCGATAAAGGTGAGCCGTGAAATTTTCGAAAGAAGTGAAGTGGGGAAGTAGCTCCAATCTTCGGTTCGACGCGTCGGGAGTCCGAGGGCGCGGATTTTTCCGAGTGCTTCTTGTTGCATTAGACATTTCCCTCGAGATTTTCGTAGCCTTCTTTTTCCAATTTCTTGGCGAGTTCGGGGCCGCCGGAAAGGATGATTTTTCCGTGGATGAGAACGTGGACAAAATCGGGCTTGACGTAATCCAAAAGGCGTTCGTAATGAGTCACCAAAATCACGGCGCGGTTTTGATTGTGCAAATGATTGATGCCGTTCGAAACGATGCGGAGCGCATCGATGTCAAGGCCAGAATCGGTTTCGTCGAGGAATGCGTATTTCGGAAGAAGCATCGCCATTTGCAAAATTTCGTTGCGCTTCTTTTCGCCGCCCGAAAATCCGTCGTTTAATCCGCGAGTGCGGTAACGTTCATCCATTTCCAAAAGTTGCATCGCTTCGTTTAAGCGGTCGTTAAATTCGGCGTCGGAAATCGGACCCATTTTTAAGTAAGCGCGTTTCGAATCGACTGCCATCCGTAAAAATTCCACATTCGGAACTCCCGGAATTTCAATCGGATATTGCGTGCTTGCAAAAAATCCTTCGTTTGCGCGGGAAGCGGGATCGAGTTCGAGTAAATTTTTGCCGTCCATTTCGACTGAGCCCGAATCGACTTTGTAAGCGGGATGCCCGCTGATTACTTTGGCGAGAGTGCTTTTTCCAGAACCGTTCAATCCCATAATGGCGTGGATTTCGCCGGGTTTGACTTCGAGGTTAATGCCTTTGAGGATTGGAGTGCCGTCGAGAAGACTGGCTTTGAGATTTTGGATTGAAAGCATAATGACTCCAGGTTATAATTTGCCGCTAAACTCGATGAGTTTTTCGCGGTAATCAAGTAAGTCTTTGAAAAATGTAGCATCTTGCGAAACATCTTCGCTTTCTCGGACGCGGGCGCGAATGGTTTTGCTCGCAAATGCGTGGAGGGCGAGGCGCAGTTGCACGAGTTCTGCGGTCATCGGGCGCGATTTGAGCGAATCGCGGAAACGTTCTGCCGTGCGAATTTCAAGCTCGGCTAAGGATTCTAAAAATTCTTTTTGCGCGGCGGCAGGTTCCCAAGTTTCTTCGCCAAAAGATTCGAGAATTTGTGCGGGGAGCGGCGAAAGCGCATCGTGCAAACGCATCAAATTGATTTCTTTATTTTCGGTGTATTCGGCGAGGGCAGTTCCCAAAAGTTCGTCCAAAAGTTCGGACGCAAATAAACTGACTCCGGAACTTGCAAAATCCAAATCGAAGAAAACGCTTGCGGGTTCCCAAAGGCTCGGCGATGCGATGATGAGACTAACAAATCGCAGTTCCATTTTCGGAATCGCTTGCCACGGCACTTGTTCTTCGGCGGGAATTTCGGCGGGGAGAGAGTTTCCGTCGTCGTAAAATTTTCGTTTTTCTTTTTCGGGTTGGATGCCGGCAAAGTTTGCTTCGGAACCAAATCGTTCGGCGACTAATCGCAGATATTGATTTTGCAGTTCGCGGTCGCGGATGTGGATTAAAATCGATTTAATATGCGTGACGAATGCGGCGCGATCTTCGACGGTTTCGGTCGGCGTAATGCGGGCGAGATAATCGAACCAATCTTCGGCGTGAGAAAGTTCGCTACGAAAATCGTCTGCGGCAGAAGCTCCGTGTTCGTTTACAAAATTATCGGGGTCAATTTTTTCGCCGTTCGGACGAGAGAGGGCGACTATTTTCGGAATGATTCCTTGCGGGAGCACAATTTCAATCGTGCGATTTGTCGCTTTGCGACCTGCTTCATCGCCATCAAAAACGAGATACGCGGACTTTGTATAACGCGAAAGAATTTCTGCGTGCTTCTCGGTGAGAGCGGTTCCCGAAACGGCGACGACATTTTTTACGCCGGCTTGGTAAAGGCTGATGAGATCGAAGTAACCTTCGACGAGGATGACGGATCCCGCTTTCGGAATTTCGCTTTTGGATTTGGAAAGTCCGTAGAGAATCTCGCCTTTTTTATAAAGCGCAGTGTCCGGACTATTTAAATATTTCGGCGCTTTCTTTTCTTTGTCTAAAATGCGCCCGCCAAATGCGACGACTTTGCCCGAGAGATTTTCGATGGCGAACATCAATCGGTCGCGGAATTTATCGGCGATGCCTCCGTTTTCGCGTTCAATCGCAAGCCCCGCTTCGACGAGCTGCCGCGGAGAAAATCCGTGCTTTGCCGCGTAACTTAAAAATCCTTCGCGTCCATCGGGAGCGTAACCGACTTTAAAAAAGTGCCGCGTATCTTCGGTCAAGTGCCTCGATGCAATGTAACCGAGAGCTTTTTCGCTTTTGGGCAACTGCTCGACGAACCAATCCGCCGCAAGATCATTGAGCTCGCGGACAAGGGTGCGCTCTTCGGTGACTTCGGGCGATTCGGGTTTCCCGAGAACTGGGAGCACAAAATTTGTGGCATTGGCGACCCATTCGACGGCGGCTTTAAAGTCGAGCTTTTCGTGCTCCATGATGAATTTGAAAACGTCCCCGCCTGCGCCACAAGCGAAGCATTTATAAATTCCCATTTGAGGATTTACGTTCATTGAGGGCGAGTGATCGTTATGAAACGGGCAACGCCCCACAAAGCGCCCTGCGCCAGAACGCTTTAACGGCACAAATTGCTGAATAATATCCGCAATATTGGCTTGCTGTTTTAACTCTTGAATGGTTTCATCCGAATAAAATGCCATCGCGCGGCAAAAATAAATAATTTAATGAGGAGTTAGGATTGAGGAATGAGAAGTGTAGATGATGGCGCGCGGGGGATGCGAAATAGTGATCAGTGGTTAGTTGTCAGTTGTTGGAAACTGCGTGTCATTCTGAGCGAAGCCGTAGGCGCTGCCGTGTCATCCTGAGTGGAGCCGTAGGCGAAGCGATATATGAAACTTGGAACTTTAGTTCCTTAGTTGAATTAAGCCCTTTGGGGTAGGATCTAGCATTTTCTATTGAGTCCAAAAAAGGACTTCTTCTAATTCACAAACCAAGTGCTAGATTCTTCGCTCCATTACATTACGCTCAGAATGACACTACTAGATTTCCAGTGCTAACATTTCCCCCAGGCGATGAACCCGCTGGGATTTCAGTGATAACATTTCCCGGAGGAAATTTGTCCGCTAGAATTTGGCAATGGAATTTCCTGGAGGAAATTTGCCCGCTAGATTTTTGGTAATGGCATTTCCCAGGGGAAATATGTTCGCCGAATTTCTGGCAATGAGATTTCCCGGGGGAAATATGTTCGCCGGATTTTTGGCAAAGAGATTTCCCGGGGGAAATATGTTCGCTGAATTTCTGGCAATGGCATTTCCCGGGGGAAATTTGCCCGCCGGATTTCTGGAAATGACATTTCCTGCGGGAAATTTGCCCGCTAGAATTTGGCAATGGCATTTCCCGGGGGAAATTTGCCCGCTAGATTTTTGGCAATGACATTTCCCGGAGGAAATATGTTCGCTGAATTTTTGGCAATGAAATTTCCCAGGGGAAATAAGTTCGCCGGATTTTTGAAAATGAGATTTCCCGGGGGAAATTTGCCCGCTAGAATTTAAAAGGGAGATTTTTCGTTCAAGATGACTCCAAAAATTTTTAAACGGACAAATTTTGAATTCAAAAAATCGCGAGAGTTCTTCACAAAAAAAGAGCTTTGCCAAATGACAAAACTCTTTTTTTTAGGGGTTGGAGAGATGAAAATTATTTCGCAATCGTAATGCTTTTGGCTTCGCGGTATGCGCCACTTGTGATTTTTACAATGTAAGTGGTCGAAGGCATTTGACGCAAATCAAAGGTAAAGGTGTGCGAGCCCGCTGATTTTTTCCCGATGAATTGATTGGAAACGAGTGCGCCGTAGCCGTTGAACAAACTGATTTTCACAAAGTCATTGCGATCCAATGTGTAATTGACTTCGAGAAGTCCTGCTTGATTGTTTAACGATAAATGCGACGCGAGTCCTTTCAATCCATAAGTTAAAGCGGTTGTGTTGCCGGCATCGGGATTTGCTTTTTCATTGGTGATTTTTACAGTCATATTGAGCAAAACCGTTTTGCCGTTATAATTAAAGCCTTGCGTAAAGCGATAAATTTCTCCGTTTTTCACGTGGTTCGGATAATGTCCAATCGCAATTTCTGCGCTTTCGATTTTTGCTTCGCCAAAGACGTAAGCGTTTTCGCCCCAATCGGTCACATTTCCTTGATTATCAAACCAGTGGCCTGGTGCTAACGCGGTATATTTTGCGGTAATATTTCCGTTCGATTCTTTCGCGATGAATGTCGCTTTCGAAATATTATCGATGCCTAATTTCTGCGCAATTTCTGCGGCGTCAAATTGTACATTCACGGCGGCGTAATTATCATCAATCGGAAGTTCTGTAGAAATTTCGTATGTCTTGACGACGCTACCTTCGATTAAAGCGGACGAAGAACTAGACGTCATCGAAGACGAAGAAACTTTTTGGCTAGAACTCGATTTTACGCTGCTAGAAGACTTTGCAGAAGAGCTCGAAGATTGTTTGACAGAGCTCGAAGAAACATCGGGAGAATAATTGTTTCCAATTTCAGGCCAATCATATTTTAATTGGAAATCGTTATACCATTTCGTATGCGCATCGGCGGCTCCGCTTAAACCCGAGACGAGTTTTAAGTTGTAATTATAATGATTGGTGCGGATGTTTTCGTTTCCGGTGTATTGATAATCGGTGTTGCAAATCACTGCAAAAACGACATTGCTTTGCGGAGTTTTCGAAAGCTTTAAAGTGGTCGTGCTTTCGCTTCCGGAATTTTTGATTTGGACAGGTTCGCTGTAAACTGGCGTTCCATCGGTTGCACGGTAGCAAAGTTGAACGCTCATATTTTCGCCTAAAGCTTTAAGAGTTACACTGACTGTATTTGCGCCATTTTGAACGGTTAACGGCACAATATTTGCACCCGACCAGCCCGGAGTTGTACTGCTTTCGGGAACAAGCCATTCGCCATTTTTCGTCATCGTTTGGTAAGGCGTCATAGTCCAAGGATCAACGGTTCCATTCGACGGGGACCATTCTGCTTTGGCAACTCCGCCAAAGTTATCGTTTAATAAGGTGCGCATATTTTCAGACCAAAGCTTCATATCTAAAAGAGCAAGGCGTGCGCGGTATTCCATGATTAAGCGGCGAGTATTTTGATCGCCCAAACCTTTGTCTAAGGCAAATGTTTCAAGCAAGTAATTTGTTTTTCCGTAAGCGTTTCCGTAAATCCAGCGGACAGCACCTTTACCGACCCATTCGCCTAAGAAAGTGGGGAAGACGTTTCCGTATTGATAACCGCCTAAAAGATTTCGCCAGTTGCAAAGTTGAGTGCTACCATTGTAAACGCCAACGCCTGCAGCATCAGGACCGCCAAATGAACCGTCCAAAAGCCAACCCGAGTAACTTTCGATAGGGACAAATGGAGCAATCACTGCACCCGCATTTAAAAATCCCATGCCGCTATGCCAATTTCCGCTTTTATCGCGCTGCGCTGCCATTTCTTGCTGAATCCAAGTGTTTCCGCCTTCTTGGAACCAGTGGGCATTTTGTGCGCCTGGGTAAGCTTTCGTCATCGAGTGAATGCCTTCGTGCACCATCGCATCTTGCTGGGCGACTTTATCGTGATAAGGGCAACTCGGATTAAAACTATAGACTGGGTAAAATGATGCGGCAACGGCTTCGTAATAATTACTACCCACATTGGTTTGCCATCCACCTGTCGTGTCTGTTTTTGCGCCACCTGCACAGGTGCCCGAACCATAGTAATAAACAGCGCTGTAATAGCCATTTTGTGCTCGCCTATCAGGAGCCCAGCCCATCGTATCGCGTAAAAATCCAAAATCGCGGTCGTATTTAGCGAGTAAACTGTCGATTGCTTCGTCGGTTACGCGCGGGTCGCGGTCATTTCCCCAATAAAAAGCCCACCATTTTCCCGCTTTTTGACCTGTAACGCCATCGCAGTCTGTAGAAAATTTCGTCGGCGGATTGATTACACCGATATTAGAACGCGTGTCGTAATCCAAGTCCGAACGATAACTTGGCCAGTTATAAGCGTCACCTGTGGCGGCAATGCCAAAAGAGATGCCCCCGAGAATGCAGAAGCTCAAAAGTGATTTCACATGCATACCAAACCATCCTTTTTAAAAGAAATTTTGCACAGTTTTGTTTCTGTCTGTGTAAAAATTATTCCAATTTAGAACAAATAGGATGATTTGATGTTTTATATTATAGACTTTCCGTGTTAGAAATGTGTAAAATTATTTTGGAATGAAAAGGACGTTCTCCGCGCGGACGCGCTCAGGAATTATCGAGAGAAATTTCAAAAAACGAAAGCGCAAAACTAAATTAGATTTGAGAAAAAACGAGGCAAAAAAAATGGATCCTAGAATTGTTCAGCTTGCGGAAATGCTAGTCCGCGACGCTTTAGCTCTTCAAAAAAATGAAAATATTTTAATCGAGCTCACCGATACTCCCGATGATGTCGCAGTTGCGTTAGTGCGAGCGGTTTCTCAAGTCGGCGCAAAACCGTATGTGACGCTGCATCGCAATGCGGTGAATCGCATCCTTTTGATGAATTCTACCGATGAACAGTTAAAACTTTCTGCCGAACACGATTTGCAATTTATGAAGCAAATGCAAGCGTATTTGGCGATTCGCGGAAGCGATAATTCGGTAGAACTTTCCGATGTTCCCGATAAACGTTCTCTGGCGAATCGCACGATTCGTAATCCGGTTTTGAATTGGCGCATTAACAAAACGCGTTGGTGCGTTCTCCGTTGGCCGAATCCGTCGATGGCGCAAGGCGCTGGCATGAGCACCGAAGCGTTTGAAGATTTTTATTTCCAAGCGTGCCTTGCGGATTATCCAGCGATGCGTCGCGCAGCCCAAGGCCTCATCGACTTGATGAATAAAACGGATAAAGTGCATCTCAAAGCGCCGGGAACGGATTTGACTTTCAGCATCCGCGGAATTCCGGCAGTGCCGTGCTGCGGAACGATGAACATTCCCGATGGCGAAGTTTATACCGCACCGGTCCGCGATAGCGTCAACGGCGTCATCACGTATAATACGCCGACTCTTTACGAAGGAAAACGCTTTGAAAATATTCGTCTTGTGTTTAAGAACGGAAAAATTGTCGAAGCGACATCGTCGAATACGAAAGCGATGAATGCGATTTTTGATACCGATGAAGGTGCGCGTTACGTCGGCGAATTTTCGTTTGGCTTCAATCCGTTTGTGCATCATCCGATGTGCGACATTCTCTTTGACGAAAAAATTTCGGGCAGTATTCATTTTACTCCGGGGAAATGCTACGAAGATGCGCCGAACGGAAATGTTTCGGCCATTCACTGGGATTTAGTTCTCATCATGACGCCGGAATATGGCGGCGGTGAAATTTATTTGGACGATCGCTTGGTTCGCAAAGACGGCCGCTTTGTCATCCCCGAACTAGAACCGCTCAATCCCGAAAATTTAATGGCGAAAAAATAAACGAGGATAAAATGAACTTTTTAGACTTAGCGAAAAGCCGATTCAGCTGCCGTGCATTTTCTGCGACTCCCGTTGAAGAAGAAAAATTGCAACTCGTTTTAGAAGCGGGAAGAATTGCGCCGACGGCAACGAATTCGCAGCCGGTGCGCGTTTTCGTTTTAGAAAGCGAAGGCGCGATTGCAAAAATTCGACAGGCGACGCGGATGGCGTATAACGCTCCCGTTGTCTTGATGGTTTGCTACGATTCTGCGGTGAGCTATAAAGCGATTAATCATCATGACGATCACGATTGCGGATTCGAAGACGCGAGCATTGTCACGACGCATATGATGCTCGAAGCGAAATCTCTCGGGCTCGATACGCTTTGGGCGCGGGGCTTTAACGCGCAAGAAATCGCAAACGCATTTGCGCTTCCCGAAAATTTGAAACTCGTCTGCTTATTGGATTTAGGCTACGCTGATCCTGAAAACGGCAAACCGAGTCCGCGGCATTCTCTCAGAAATCCGCTCGAAATTTTTGCGAAAAAAATTTGAGTTTTCTGCAAACAAAAAAAGTCCGCTTTCGCGGACTTTTTTTATATCATAATTTTTTAGCCGATTAACATTTTGACCAATTTTGCAAAGACGCGGTCTGCAAGCGGGTTCGTTTCCAAGCCTTCAAAAAGGTTCAGCTGATTGAAGACGATGCGACCTTTGCCAAATGGAATAATCTGCAAATCGACGCCGGTTTTGATTTCGCCGTTCACGATAGAAACCGAGCGGGCGAGAACTTTTGCTTCGGGCAATTCGGTGAGCGAGATATTTGGAATTACCGACGATGCGAGATCATCTAAAATTTGATGGTTCGCAAATTCCGGAAGGAGTTCGGAATTGTTCATCAAGTAATGCACCGAGATGCCGTTCGCACCGGTTGTAAAATGCGAATCAATCGTCTGCGCAAAATGATGGCTCGAATTGAACGCTTCAATATCTTCTGGATTCAAATCCGAGAGGAAAAGCGTTTTGCCGCTGTCGCGGGTGAGTTCTACGATACGGTTCAAAACATCATCATTCCAAGAACTTAAGCTCGCGGTAAAGATGATTTTTTCGGGACCTGCGAGAGCCGCTTTGGCGTCGTCCGAAGTTTCGCCGCTGTTATCGAGGAAGCAAACTTGCGATATCGCTTTTTGCACATCAGCGTCTTCGAGAACGAGAAGATTTTCGCTGCTTACGCTCACGACTTCGCCAAGAGCAGAAAGTGTGAACATCAATTTGTAATCGCCAGCTGTTTTCGGCGCTACAATGGTAAAGGTTCCGAGCGGAGTTAAACTCGTCTGGCCCTTTGCCTTTTGCACTTGCGAGGAAACTTTTTTCCCGTTCGCATCGACGATTGCCATTTCAATTTCCACATCTTCTAAACGCGCTTGGTTTAAAAGGGCGAGTTGGAAAGAAATTTCGGATTGCGGAGCGCAAACCGGTTCGTATCCGGTGACGAGAAGACGCGTCGGCGTTGTCGCTGCTTGCATAAAGGCATCGAATCCTTTGCTGTTGCGATTTTCATCGACGAGTCCGCAGAAGTCCGTGCCAAAATCTGCCCATTGATCGAGCATAAATCCCGAAACGAGCGGATTACTTTGGATGGCGTTAATCTGCGTCAATTTGCTCTGCAGCGCAAGACGATTTGTGTCTGCGGTAAACGATTTGACATCGCGCCAAATGGAAAGTTTCTTGTCGGCGACGAAAGTTTCTAATTGCTTGTAAAGCGTCTTGACCGCCTTATCATTTTTCGCACTGCGCGAACCTTTAATCGAAGGCGCCGAAGCCGGAAGCAATGTGTGATTTTTTAACGTCACCAAAATTTTTCCGTTGGTGTCGTTCACGAATTCCGCATATTCATCTTGGAATTGCGAATTGCCAAGAGTTGTATCCGGAATGGAAATTTCTTCTTCGTCTTCGACCGAAGCCTTGTCGCAGTAATGGGCGAGGAAGTCCGTGAGCGCTGCATTCGGGCTCATGCGCAAATGCAAACGGTGCGACGAATACAGACGAATTTTTTCGTCGGTAACGCCCATGAGTTTTCCGGTATCTTTGTGGAATTCTTCTTCGTTCGAAAGATAAACGCAGTTCAAGTTACTGATAATCGGACGGCACTTGTCGTAGTCATCGACCGCATTCAATAATTTGTTTCCGTTTTCGAGAACGAGCGGACCATTTTCCGAACCGAGAATCCACGCTGCGATGCACGGGTGATGTTTTTGTTCCATCACAATTTCTTCGATGAGCTTGTAAACTTCTTCGAGTCCGCGCGGCGTAGAACGCATCGTGTAAATGGGGAATTCTTGGAAGACGAGAAGTCCCAGTTCGTCGCAAATATCAAGTGCAGCGGTCGTGAGCGGTGCACCGTTCGAACGAATCGTGTTAAATCCCGCTTTCTTAATCGCTTCCAAATCTTTGCGGAGTTTTTTCGTATCCGCAGTCCAAAGACCGCCTTCGCTAAAGTGCTGCGTATAGGTGACGCCTTGGATTTTGATAATGGAATCGTTCAAATAGAAGTCGCCTTTAATGCAATCGAATTTGCGGAATGCAAAATTCTTCACCACCGAGAAAGAATAATCCGGTTCGCCTTTGCCTTTGCCCTTGGCTTCTAATTGAATTTCAATCGCAAAAAGTTTCGGCGATGCGGGCGTCCAAACGCACTTTTTAAAATTGTTGATTTTGAGGACGAAACGGCTCGAAGTATTTTCTTTTTCGAGTTTCAAATTTTCCTTCAAAAGTTCGCCCACTTCGCCCTGCGGATTTCGCATTAAAATGCGGAGGTTTGCGTTGAAGCCGCGCGGATTGTTAAAAGCGACATCGACAGCGATGCGTTCTTCGTCTAAGTCCGGTTCTAATTGAACTCCGGTAATGAAAGCGGCACCGCCGAGAATCAAATCGACATTGCCGTAAATTCCTCCGAACGGATATTCGCTCCACGGAAGACCGACGGGCATTTCGGTCGGGCGCACGAAACGGTCGTCTGCCCCTTCTTTGCTTTCGCGGCCGAGGTCGATGCGGCTATTGGCAGAGCCCATATTGGCAACGCGGACGCAGAGCACATTATCTTCGCCCGGTTTAATCGCCTTCGAAAGATCGAGAATGCAAGGAGTGTAAGCACCGAAATGCGAACCGAGATATTTTCCGTTGAGCCAGAAAGTCGCATGCATCGAAATGCGTTCAAACCGTAAGAAAATACGCTTAGAAATCTGTTTGGCATCGACTGTAAAATGCTTGAAATAGAAAGCGGCATCTTGGGAAATCGAAACCTTGCTAAAATATTTTTCCCAAACGCTTGGCACTTGAATTTTTTGCGTGCCCGATGGATATGTTGCATACCAGCGGTTGACAATTCCCGTGTCCTCTGTATCGAACAGAAGTTCCCAGTTGCCATTCAGGCTTACAATAGAGTTCATTCGCATTCCTTGTGAAAACCAAACATGTTTTTTTAAAAGATAAAAAAAATAGACTTTACGGTCAGCCGAAGAATGTTCAGCGGGGAAATTTTGCGGACTTTTTAACTCTTTGAGGGCAATTTTTGCTAAAATGAATGTAACAACGGAATTCTTTCGCAAAAATTTTTGAAAAAAATGAAAAAGTTTCTCGTTTGGCTTCCATTTTTCAAAATGTTTTCTATATTTGGGAGCCCACAGCAAACCTAAAAAAAGGAATATTATGTATTCTATTGTTGAAACAGGTGGTTTCCAGTATAAAGTCGAAGTCGGTAAGACTTACAAAGTTCCGAGCCTCGACGCTGCTGTCGGTTCTACTCTGGAGCTCAAGTCCGTCCTTCTTTTCTCCAACGGAAAAGAAGTTAAGGTCGGCACCCCTGTCCTGAATGATGCTTCTGTCAAGGTCGAAATTCTCGCCCAAGATAAGTACGATACAATCATCGTCTTCAAGAAGAAGCGTCGTACCCGTTACGTTCGTCGCAACGGTCATCGTCAGGACTATACGGAAGTGCTCGTCACGGAACTCCATGCCGGTGCAGAATCCGAAGTTGTCGATCAGAAGATTGTTGAACGCAACCGCGCTCGCATCAAGGCTCTTGCCGCTCAGAAGGTGCAGAACGTACCGCTGACTCGCAAAGAAAAGATCGCACAAGGTCTTCCGAAGCCCGCTAAGGTCAAGAAGAATTCCATCCGCAAGTCGAAGGAGGCTTAATAATGGCTCACAAGAAAGGTCAAGGCTCCGTTCGTAACGGCCGCGATTCCAACGCCCAATATCTCGGCGTGAAAAAGTTCGCAGGTGAAGAAATCAAGGCTGGCGGCATCATCGTTCGTCAGCGTGGTTCCCACTTCCATCCGGGTGCAAACGTCGGCATGGGCAAGGATTTCACCTTGTTCGCTCTCGTTGACGGAAAGGTCAAGTTCGAACAGAATGCTGGTGCGCAGAAGGTTTCGGTCTATCCGGAATCGTAAGCGTTAATAAAAGCGTTTCAAAACAGTCGGCTTTGCAGTCGGCTGTTTTTGTTTTAAAATGTGATATTTCTCGCAGTGCGGCGGTAACGCATTAAATTTTTCGCACTTTTGTCCGATTTAATGTATTTTTATGTAAACAGCCTTTTACAAAAGGAACGAACAGATGAAAAATTCTTCGAAAATGAGCGGTAAATGGATGCGTTTTGCGCTGACTTCGGCTGCGGCTCTCGCCTGGATGGCTTGCAGCGATTCCTCGAGTTCTAGTAAGCCGGAAGCGAATTTTGATGAAGTCGAAACCCGAGAAGATTTAAGCATTTGCTCGAAAAATTTTGACGGGGATTCTGTTTTCATTAAAAAGGAAAGTCGCTTTTATCTTTGTAAAAATGGATCGTGGAATATCACGATTCGCCATGTGGATGAAACGAAAAATTTGGATTCTTGCGATGCGGCTTCGTTAGGCGATAGCGTCTTTGTCGAAAGCGAAGCGCGGCGTTACCGCTGTGAAGAATCGGGTTGGAAAAAATTGCGGAAAGAAGTGCCTTCGATTTATGCGCTGGAAAAATGCGGAAAGGAAAATCAAGGCGAAATCGTTTGGGTAACTCAAGAAAAAGAAGATTATGTCTGCGCGGATGACTGGGAAAAAGTTTCTGCAAAGAGCAGCTCGAGCCGCGGCGATAACAATTCTTCGGCAAAGGAAAGTTCTTCAAGCGTAAGTTCTTCGAGTGAGATGAGTTCTAGTAGCGCTGCGATTTCTTCGTCGAGCGCAGCCGTTCCAAAAGTGGAAAGCGCTGATAAATTAGGCGTTTGCAACGCGACCAAAAATCGTTTTATCGTTTTCGTCGAAGATGAAAATGCACTTTATATGTGTAATGGTTCTTCTTGGGGAAAATTATCGGATTAAAATTCGAGTTGCGAAAATGAATTGAATTTCGGGAGAATTTTTTGCATGAAGAAATTCGTTGCGCTATTTCTTGGTCTTTCATCGGTTTTATTTGCCGAAACGACTTATGATTCTTTCGGGTTTCAAGAAATGTACCCGACGAAAGCGGGCTCTGTCGAATGGAATTCGGCGCATTGGGCGAATGGAAAAGCCCGCCAAGTAGAATGGGACGGCGATTCGGATGATCCGCTCGATTGGACGGAAAGTCATAGCGCTGGCGATGGCTCTTTTGACATCGACGGAAAAGGCGTCATGCAGATGAATTGGAATGACGGTCCGCGTTTTCACATTAACAGTTTACGCGGTTCGCAGACTCAATTCTTTTTGAATGTCGAATTCACGGGTTACTTTATGCGTAATGCTCTCGGCGGGAAAGATTACGGCGGAATGATTGTGGGATTGCGTTCCGGTCCTCTTGGACATGCGTCGAGCGGGGGAGATGATTGCGACGCGACGACTTATTACGCTCGCTTTCGCAATGATGGTAAATGGGATTTTGAAAAAGAATGGAAACATCCCGAAAGTTACTATCGCACCACTTCGGGAGTGGGAAATCAAGACCCGCTTTGGAATGGCGACGTTTTGCCTGTTGGAAAATGGATTGGGATGAAATATGTCGCAAGGAATAAAGACGCGAGTACGGTGCGTTTAGAATTGTGGATTGATTCCACGTCAAATGCAACGCCTCCGGGAAAGTGGGAATTTGTCGGCGCTGTGGAAGATGCGGGAATCGATTTCCGCGGAGCGAGTTCCGAAGCCATTTCCGGCTGTTCTTATACCGATGCTTATGCTCCGATTTTAAAAGGCGGCGGCACCGTTTTGATGCGCTCGGACAATGATCATCCTTATTATCAATTCGTAACGATTCGTGAAATTGACCCGAATGCTAGCAGCACTTCTCCGGAAGCAATTCAAAAAATGCCGAAGAAATTTCAAATGAAATCTTCGGCAAAAAGTTTTGATTTGTTGGGCAGATGCGCTTCACCGTTACGGTAAAACGTTAGCAATCAAAAAGATTCTGCAAATATTCGATGGCACCGTTTGCGACGGGCATTAAATAGGCGCGTTGTTGTGTTTCGGAAATCGTGACCAAAAGTTGGCGGGCGAGACGCGTGTTAAAATTTTTGTCAAAGCTAAAATTCGGCGGGAAAACGACGTTGTTCACCCGTTCCCAATAATTTTTGGAACGCTCGGTGTAAACGGGCGCAATGCCAAACCAAATTTCGGCTTCGGGAAGTTGTTCAAGCCAAAGTTCGAGCATCCCGATGGAGAAAAACGGCTGCGTATAAAATCCGTCACAGCCCGCTTCGCGTTTGGCGAAGGCATAATCCAATTCTTCGCGGAAAGAACTGCGATACGGATCTAAGCCCGCGTAAATTTTGAGTCCCGGAAATTCGCGCTTGACCGCTTGAATGGCGCTTAAAGTCGTTAATCCCGAAGGCACAAAATTCGGATCATCGTGCGCAGGATCGCCGCCGATGAGAAGCACTTGCTTTAAACCCGCTTCGACGAGAGCAGAAATTTTTTGCAGCAAATCTTTTTCGGTGCGGTCGATTAAACGAAAATGCGGCGTTGTGTCGATGTTCGATTGCAAAAGCAACTGCGACGGTTCAAAGGACTTAATCGGCAAACGGCGAATTTCGGGCACGTTAACGGAAGTGACAAACGGAAAGGTCGCAAGCGATTGCTTTGCTTCGGCGAGGATGCCGTCGAGCGAACGCGGAACCAATTCCAAGGCAATATCTTTTGGCTTTCTAAAACTCATGCGCATAATATAATAAAAAAAGGTCGAAAATTGAATGCATAGATGTGAATTTTTGCATAAAAGATTTTAAACGGGCGAATTTTTGTCATACAGTTGATACATTTTTCGCTGAGTTTACAAAAGAATCCAAAAAATGGAAAAAAGAAAATTCCAAGGCGAAAAATTTTTCTGTATATTAGAGAAAGTTCCACTTCGCTGAGGATTTTTATGAATTTTCTCAAATTTGCTTTTTTCTGTTTTGCGGCATCTGTTTTTGCTGGACCTCTTTTAATCAATCAGTTGGGCTTTAATCCAGAATCCGAAAAGTTCGCGCTTGTGCCCGGAAGCGATGCCAATGATGCAGAAATCCGCGATATGGACGGCAAAACTATTTTAAAGATTAAAGCGCCGTTAGTTTACGATTGGAATTATAGTGGCGAAGAAGTGCAGACTTACGATTTTTCGTCGATTAAAACTCCCGGCGTTTACCGCTTATACCGCGGCGGCGAATATTTAGGAAACCCGATTATCATCGATAATCACGCATACGAAAATTTGACAAAAGCTGCGTTAAAGTGGTTTTATTTTCAGCGCGTCAGCGCACCTGTGGATTATCAATACGGCGGAAAATGGATGCGTGCTTCCGGACATCCCGACGATAAAGTCATCGTTTACGGAACCGATGAAAGTACGAAAAAAGGCTACGAAGAAGCGACTGGGAAAAAAGCGCCTAAAGAATTGAAAGTGATAAGTTCGCCGAAAGGTTGGTACGACGCCGGCGATTATGGCAAATACATTGTGAATTCGGGCATTACCGTTTTTACTTTGCTTGAACTTTACGAAAATTTCTCGAGTTATATGGATACGCTTTCGTGGAATATTCCGCGCGAGTATAAAAATTATCCCGCGATTTTAGAAGAAGTGCGCTACAATTTAGATTGGATGCTTTCGGTGCAAGATAATGACGGCGGAGTTTATCATAAGGTAACGACTTTAGCGTTTGGCGGCCCCGTTATGCCCGAAAAAGATGGGGCGCCGCGTTATGCGATTCTGAAAAGTTTAACGGCGACTTTAGATTTTGCTGCGACGATGGCGCAAGCTTCTGTCGTTTATAAAAAATTTGACAAAGCTTATGCGGAAAAGTGTTTGAAGGCTTCGGAACTGGCGTATGCGTGGGCAAAGAAAAATCCCAAAGCGTTATACAAGCAACCGAGCGATGTGGAAACTGGAAATTACACGCATAGTGGCGAAGATGCAAAAGATGAGTTCCGGTGGGCTTCGGCAGAACTTTACCGCGCGACGAAAAAAGCGAATTATTTAAAAGAGCTGAAAGAAAATCCTTTTACAAATAATGGCGCTTGGTGGGGCGATGTCAATATGCTTGCCGTATTTCGCGTAGCATTAGACGAAGCTTTCCCCAAAGATGTAAAAGATGCCGCTAAAAAAGTGATGATGAACGAAGCGAATAATTTGCGCGCCGTGGGCGATTCGAGCGGTTATCATTTGCCGGCTTTTGATTGGAGTTGGAATTGGGGAAGTAACAGTGCGATGGCGAATAATGCGATGGTTTTATTGCACGCTTACCTTTTAACAAAAGACAAAAGTTACGTCGATGGCGCTCAGCAAGTTTTAGATTATTTGATCGGAAAAAATCCGATGGAAATTTCATACGTAACAGGATTTGGATTTAGAAGTCCAAGAAAGCCGCATCATCGCCCGAGTCAATGCGATTTGGTGGATGATCCTGTCCCCGGAATGCTTGTAGGCGGTCCGCATTTAGGAAAGCAAGACATCAACTTAGACGGAAAAGATGCGTGGAAATGTCCGAATTATGCTTCGTCCGAAAAACCGGCTTTGGCCTATTTAGATGATGAATGCAGTTATGCGACGAACGAAGTCGCGATTAACTGGAATGCGCCTTTGGCTTATGTGGCGGGCGCATTGCAAGCGATTTATCAAGGCATTTCGCCGAGCGTAAAAAAATAAAATGCGAACAGAAACTTCTCGAATTGCGGAGAAGTTTTTTGCTTTCAAAATGGATTCTCCGAAGTTTACTATTTTTAAATAAACTTTTGAGGATTCGATGAATCGTTTATTTTTCGTTTGGATTTTTTGCTTTACCACATTTCTGTTTGCGGGAGAAAAATTGACAGTCGCAGTGACTCTTGCGCCTTACGCAAATATTGTGCGGGCAATCGCTGGCGATAAAATGGACGTGCTCACTCTCGTTCCGTCTAATGCAAATCCGCATACTTTTGAGCCGAAGCCTGCGGTGCTCAAAAAATTTGCCGAAGCTTCGGTTTATTTTAGCGATGGATCGGGAATGGATAAAGCGTGGATGCCGCGCTTCAAAGGGGTAAATCCGAAGATTCGCATTGCAGAACTTTCGGCGGGTATTTCTTGGTTATACGAAGAACACGAGGATCATGAAGGTCATGAAGACGGTCCGGAATTGGATCCGCATCTTTGGAATTCGCCGCGTCAAGTGATTTTAATTTCTTCGAATATTTGCAGCACTCTCGTCGAAATGGATCCGGCGAATGCGGGATTTTATCGCACGAATTTAGAAGCGTTCAACAAAAAAATGACGCAGTTGGATTTGGAATTTTCAAATCGCATAAATGCGCTCCCGGTGGAAAAGCGGACGTTCATCGTTTTTCATCCGTCTTACGGTTACCTCGCCCGCGATTACGGTTTAACGCAAATCGCCGTGGAAATGGACGGCAAAGAACCGAAGCCACGAGATTTAGCCAATCTTGTCCGCGAAGCCAAAGAACATCATGTTTCGACGGTTTTTGTGCAACCGCAATTTAGCCGTCGCGCAGCCGAATCGCTTTCACGAGAAATTAAAGCGAAAATTGTTTCGATCGATCCGCTCGCTTACGATTTTGAAGCGAACTTAAAATTCTTCTTGAAAACTCTTGCGGGAGAAGCGAAGTGAATCCGTTCCCAGCGATAGAAGTCCGCGGAGTCAGTTTTTTTTACGACAAAACGCCGGTGCTTTCGGACGTTTCTTTCTCGGTTTCTGCGGGGGATTTTTTAGCGATTATCGGACCGAACGGCGGCGGAAAAAGTACGCTTATGAAATTGATTGTCGGGCTACTCAAACCGTCCGCGGGCGATATCCGTTTATTTGGCGAAAAAGTTCCGACAAAAAAAATCTCGGTCGGTTATGTGCCGCAGAATACCAATCGCAATTTGGAATTTCCGATTACGGTTGCCGAAACGGTGGCGACGGGACTTCCTCAGTATAAACCGAATCCAGAAAAAGTTGCGCAAGCGTTAGAAACGGTGAAAATGGAATCGTTTGCTAACAGACGTCTTGGAGAACTTTCGGGCGGAGAACGGCAGCGGGTTTTAATTGCGCGGGCGTTAGCTGCGGATCCGCAAATTTTATTTCTCGATGAACCGTCGAGCAATATCGATGCCCGCGGGCAAGAAGATTTATACGGACTTCTCGCCAAATTGAATGAGAAAATGACGATTGTCATCGTCAGCCACGATTTGATGGTGCTTTCAAATCATGTGAAAAGCGTCGCTTGCGTGAACCGCGAAGTGCATTTTCATTCGGGCGCTCAAATCACTCCGGAAATGGTGCAGGGAATGTACGGCTGCGAAGTGGATTTAATCGCTCACGGAATTCCGCACCGCGTTCTCGGAAGACACACGCATTAAATTTTTCAAAATGGGAACTGTGAAGAGCGCGCCTTCGGCGCGCTCTCTTGCTTTTTTCCAAAAATTGTATAGTTTCTTTTGTATGGAATTTAGTTCATTTTATCGACTAGCTTGTGCGCTCGCAATCGGACTGATTATCGGTTTACAGCGAGAAGGTGCGTTTAAAAATCAGGCGGATGTGCATCCGGCTGGGATTCGCACGTTTTCGATTACGGGGCTTTTGGGCGCGATTGCGGCACTCCTTTCGATGCAGATGGGAACTGCGGTGCCGTTTATCGGCGTGCTAGTTGTGCTCGGGCTTATTCTTGCGGTTTCGCATGCGACATTTTTACGCAAATCGGAAGAAAGTATTTTGGCGGCGGGGCTTACGACGACGGTCGCCATGCTTGCCGTTTTTTTGATGGGCGGACTTTGTTATTACGGAAAAATTCTTGAAAGTGTCGCGACGGCGATTGCTGTTCTCGGGCTCTTGACTCTCAAAGATCCGCTGCATTCTTTTGCGCATCGCGTTTCGCGCGAAGACATTGTGGCGACTCTTAAATTTGCGCTTATTTCGGCGGTGATTCTTCCGATTCTTCCAAAAACCGCTTACGGTCCACCCGGATTAGAAGTCATTTCTCCGTATAAAATTTGGCTTTTTGTCTGCTTTATTTCGGGAATTTCTTTTATCGGTTATGTGCTTATCAAATGGATTGGCCCGGGAAAAGGCATCGGCTTAACAGGACTTTTTGGCGGGCTTGCTTCAAGTACAGCGTTAACACTCAGCCTTTCGGGGCGCAGTAAAGATAATCCAGAATTTTCGGGTTCATTAACGACAGGAATTGTCATCGCTTGGTCGGTCATGTATCTGCGGGTTTATTTAATCTGCATTCTCTTTGTGCCCGCGACAGCGAAAGGACTTGCTCTCGCTCTTTTAATTCCGCCAATTCCCGGACTCATTTACGCTTACTTTTTACATCGTCGCAATCAACTTTTGCATCCGACGCAAAATGAAAATTTTACGAATCCGTTTAATTTGCTCCCGTCGATTAAGTTTGGATTTATTTTCGCCGTGGTTCTTTTTGTGGCGAATGCGACGCAGAAATATTTCGGAAGTGATGCGCTTTTGCTTTCGAGTTTTATCACCGGCCTTGCGGATATGGATGCGATTACGCTTTCGGTTTTGGATATGACAAAGTCGAATACGGTGCTTGTGTCGGCGGCGTGCAAAGCGATTGCGCTCGCGGCTTTGGCGAATACTCTTTGCAAAGGCGTTCTCGCTTGTGTCATCGGCGATAAAAATATGCGGCGGGCGATTTTACCGGCGATGGGAATTATCGCGGTTGCGTCGTTTTTAATGATTCTTCTTTTCGTGTAATTGTTGTAAAAGACTACAACGCTTTCTGCGGAAAAAGACTTCACATTTTTAGGGAATGCTTTTAGATTTGTGGCTAGAAAAACAACAAACATCCTAGACCACACTCACAAAAAACAACTCCACTTCCGAACGGCTGTGGAGTTTTTTTTATCTAATTTTTATCGAAAATTTTTGTCGAATTGACGGCTTTTCAAAAATTCAAACCACAAAAAAAGCCCCGCATTGCGGGGCTTTTTTGACAAATGGACTTAGTCGATTTTGTTGATCGAAATATGCAAATCGTTCAACTGAGCGACATCGACTTCGCTCGGGCAGTTGTCCATCGGGCTCGAAGCACTTGTGTTCTTCGGGAAGGCGATGAAATCGCGGATGGAATCTTGACCTTCCATCGTGGCGACGACACGGTCCAAACCAAAGGCGAGACCGCCGTGCGGAGGAGCGCCGAACTTGAACGCATCCACGAAGAAGCCGAACTTATCGCGGACTTGTTCTTCGGAAAGACCGAGAAGACGGAAGACTTTTTCTTGGACTTTCGGATCGTGAATACGAATCGAACCGCCACCGATTTCGACACCGTTCAAAACGAGGTCGTAAGCTTCGGCGTTGCAATCCTTCAAATTGCCCGAGAGCATCATTTCGAGATGTTCCGGAAGCGGATTGGTGAACGGGTGATGCATCGCCATGTAGCGGCCTTCCGTTTCGCTGTATTCGAACATCGGGAATTCGGTAATCCAAACAAATTCGCGTTTCTTCGGATCGCGGAGACCTTTGATGCGGGCGACTTCCAAACGGAGCTGACCCATTGCGGTAGCGGCTACTTTTTCCGGACCTGCGATGAAGAACATCATGTCGCCGTTTTTAGCGCCGACTTCGTCGCGAAGAGCGTTTAATTGTTCGGTGGTGAAGAATTTACCAACCTGCGTTTCGACGACATCGTTTTCTTTGACGCGCATCCACACAAGACCCTTTGCTCCGTACTTGGCGACATAAGCGGTCAAGTCATCGATTTGCTTGCGGGTAAAATCAACGCAACCCTTGGCAGCGATGCCACGGACTTTTCCGCCGGCTGCGACGACGTTTTTGAAAACGCCGAAATTCGATGTCGCTGCAATTTCAGAAACATCGTGAATTTCCAAGTCGAAGCGAAGGTCCGGTTTATCCGAACCGTATTTGAGCATCGCTTCGTGCCACTTCATCCGACGAATGTGACGCGGCGGTTCAAAGTTCCAAACTTTGCCGAGAACTTCGGTCACGAATTTGTCGAACATTTCCATGACTTCGTCTTGATTGACGAAAGACATTTCCACGTCAATCTGCGTAAATTCGGGCTGACGGTCTGCGCGGAGGTCTTCATCGCGGAAGCACTTCGCAATTTGGAAGTAGCGGTCAAAGCCTGCAATCATCAACAACTGCTTGTATTGTTGCGGAGATTGCGGAAGAGCGTAAAATTCGCCCGGGTTCACGCGCGACGGGACGAGATAGTCGCGGGCACCTTCCGGCGTCGATTTGCAAAGCACCGGCGTTTCGATATTTTCAAAACCGTTTGCGTAGAAGAAATCATAAACCGCTTTGAGGAAACGGCTCTTGAGCAAAAGATTTTTCTGAATCCACGGACGGCGCAAGTCCAAGTAGCGATACTTCAAACGGAAGTCATCGTTTTCTTTGCTTTCTTCTTTGGCGTTGTTGATTTCAATCGGCGAAGTTTGTGCTTCGTTCAAAATTTCGAGCTTGTCCACTTTGACGTCAACAGCACCAGTGGCGAGCTTATCGTTTTCCATGCCTTCGGGACGAGCCTGGACTTCACCGGTAATGTAAATGACGAATTCATTGCGGAGGTTATCTGCCAGTTTGTGAACTTCGGCGTTGCGTTCCGGATTGAAGACGACCTGAGTTTTTCCGTATTTGTCGCGGAGATCGACGAAAATAACGCCGCCCAAATCGCGACGGCGGTCAACCCAGCCTGCGAGAGAAACGGTTTTACCGATGTCTTCTTTGCGGAGTTCGCCGCAGTTGTGTGTACGTTTCATAAAGTGAACTTCCTTGATTGGAATTTAAGCGCTAAAAAGATAGAAAGTTTTCGGCTTTTGGTTTTGGATTTTTATTTTTTTACAAATTGAAACGAAAAGTTAAATATCTGCTTTGCCTCATTCTCGTCGGCGGAACGGGGCTTCTTCTGTGGGATCTTTTGGTTTATCCTGAATCGTTGCATGTGCCTTCGGCGATTTCATTTGACCACGAAAAACACGGCGAAAATATCGGAGTCGATTGCGCCAAGTGTCATGGGGGAGCAGAAACGGGAATGCGCGCGTTAATGCCTGCGAAATCGGACTGTATGGATTGTCATAATTTGCCGCTCACCGGCACCGCAGAAGATGAAAAATTGCAAGAAGCGCTCAAAAATGCCTCGGATTTTCCGTTTCGTTTTACAAGTCTTTTGCCGGCGAATGTGATTTTCCCGCATGGATTACATACGAAAGCAGGAGTAACTTGCGAAACGTGTCACGGTTCTGCAAAAGAAATTAACGCGGGAAAGCGTCCGATTGTTCGGATGGAAGATTGTATGGATTGTCATCGCGGAAATCGCGGATTTCCCAAAGCTTCCACGGATTGTGCGAGGTGTCATCGATGAAAATTTCGCGGGCGACTTTTCTCAAATTGATGGCGGGAATGTCTGCGCTTTTTTCGCTCGTAAGCTGCCGACGCATGCGTCCGATTCCCGAAAATTTTCACCGCGTTTCGGTCAAGCCCGATTTAAAACTTTTCGAAGAAGAAATCGCAATCGCCAGCAAGAATACGCCGACGAATGAAAATTTAGTGCGCATCTCGCGGCCGGGAGCGCATCCCAAATTTCCGCATGCCGATGTGCGATTTGGCATGGCGATTGATTTGGAAAAATGCAATGGCTGCGGAAAATGTGCGCTCGCTTGCATGGTTGAAAATAATGTGCCGCGGGTAAACGAAGACGAATCGAAGCGCGGACGCTTTATGCATTGGCTTGAAATGCGCGGCGATATTCCTGTGATGTGTGCGCATTGTGGCGATGCGCCGTGTGAAAAAGTTTGCCCGACGGGAGCTGCCGTTGCAAGCCCAGACGGATTTTCGGCAATGGTTTATCCGCGTTGCATTGGGACGCGTTTCTGCGGGGCGAATTGTCCATTGCACGCGCGAAAATTCAATTATACAAGCGCCGAAGAAAATGGATTCGCTTATAAATTCAATGCCGAAGTTCCGTTACGTCCGCAAGGCGTGATGGAAAAATGTTCGCTTTGCATTCAGCGTTTACAAAATGCGAGAATTCGTGCGAAAACTTGGGGCGAAAATTGGGACGGTTCTGGAGTTAAAACCGCTTGTGCAGAAGCGTGTCCGAATCGAGCGATTATTTGCGGAAATTGGTTGGATGCAGATTCGGAACTCGTGCGTGCAACGCGTGGACGAATTCTGTATGCGCCGAAAGCGATTGCGGATTTTTCGCCCGCTGTCGTTTATCTTTTGGGGAAACTATGAATCGGTATTTGTTGATTTTTGGAATTATCCTTTTGATTCCGGGACTCATCGCTGTGGATTTTGCGCTTGCGTTCGGGCCTGCGTCTTGGGCGATTTCGCAAAAAGAATTTTGGGGAACGCCGATTTCTAATTTTGTCTTTTGGATTGGACTTGCGCATGCGGGAACTTTTTTCTCGGCGATTCTTCTCGTATTGGGCGCACGCTTTCAGCATCGCATTGCGTTAATCGCAGAATTTTCCACCTTAGCATCTCTCGTTATCGCGGGCACTTTCCCGCTGATTCATTTGGGAATTCCGAGTCGCTTTGATGCGATGATTCCCTTTGGCAATGTGCGCACATTTTTAATCAATCCCGAATCTCCGCTCACGTGGGATTTTGTCGCCATCCTCGCTTACACGACGGCTTCGACTCTTTTTCTTTTGTTGCATCTTTTGAAAACGAAATTTTCAACTCTCGAAAGTTTTCGAAGACCGATGGCGTGGATACTTTTTCCGCTTGTGCTTTGGGTGCATACGATTGTCTCTCTCGATTTTGCGGTGACATTTGTCCCCGAATGGCAAGGCGCATATTTTCCGCTTTATTTTATTAGCGGCGCGCTTTTCTCGGGAATTGCGCTGGTGCAAATTTTATTAGAACTTTTGAAACGCCGCGTTCGTCGCATCGAAAGTTTGCTCATCACTTTTTCGTGGGCGATGCTTTCTTTTTGGATTTGGGAAGCGTTAACAAAAAATATTTGGCATCCAGAAATTCTCGTTTTCGGATTTTTAATTCCGCAGTTGCTTTGGATTCCTTCGTTGCGGGAACGCTCGATGGTGCGGGCGTCGGCGGCGCTTGCCGTCATCATTTCTCTTTGGTGGGAACGCATTCTTTTGGTGCAAAAAAATCCGCTCGATTGGACTTGGGTGGACATCGGACTTTTATCATTTGGCATCGGACTTTTTTGCGTTTTATTTGCGCTCCTCCGAATTTTTACGCAGAAATTTTTTGCCAAAGCATTGGACGAAGAATCGGCAGAAGAATTGCCGAAAAATTTATTTGCAAAACGACCGTTTTTCTTTTCGATTCTTCTCGGCGTTTTCTGCGCCGCAGGATTTGCAACTTACTTTATCTGTAATGCTTCGGCATTTCCAATTCTTCGCATCGTACCGTTTTTGCTTCCGATTGCAGCGCTTGTCGCTATAGTGAGTTTATCTGGAATCGCAGCGTGGAAAATTTTTTCCAAGTCAAAAGTTATCGTTTCTTTTATCGCTATTTTTTGCGCTCTCGTTTCGGCTAGTGCATGGATTTACCGCGGGCATGAAACCGCATATGACGAAGATTACATTCAAGTGAAAGCCGAAAAAACGCAGACGGTGCGCAGCGAACGCGAAGCCGAAAAATTATTCAACGCACGCTGCGCTTCTTGCCACGGAAAAGATGGAAAGTTCAACAAAAAATTTGTTCGCGAATATTATCCGTTACCGCAAAAACTTTCGCGCGAACGAATCGATTCTCTCGGCGTCGATTCGCTTTCGCAAGTCATTTTAAACGGCCGAAATTATATGCAAGCTTTTCGCGGACGCGTTTCGGAATCCGAAGCAAATGCGCTCGTCATGCATTTGAAAAAATTAGCTGAAAAAAATGCGGAGGCAAAATGAGTTCTTTTTCGTATATGCTCGCCGCTCTTTTTGCGATGATTCCTGCGCCCTTTTTATTCCGCGGAAAATTGCCGTTAGAATTACGCGGTGCTTCGATTGCGATGGTGCTTTTGGCGGCGGAGTTTTTTATTTACTTTGTCGCTTCGCCCACTTATCCGCAATATGAAATTTTACCCTTTCGAATGCTCGCATTAACCCTTTGCATTTCCTCATTATTTTTAGAAATGCGGCGACGCCTTTTTGGAATTCTCGCATCTTTACTTTGGATGTGGATTGAATTTTTTGGAATGCTTTCGCTTTCGTATCGCGGCGAAGAATTTCATCCGGCGACGTTAATTATTTTAGCTTCGACATTTCTTCCGATTTATTTTTTGCATCCGTATAAACGCGAATCGCGATTTATTCTCGCGGTCTTGTGGGTCGCGGCTTGGATTTTTTCTTACGAAGTGCGATTTTAATTTGAAATTATTCTTCGGGAAGTAAATCGCCACGGATAATTTCAATGGAATCGCCGACGAGGCTGATGATATTTGTCGGCTTAATTTCAATCGGTCCGCAGTCGATCATCATATCGACTTTATGTTCGAAAAGTTTCCACAAATCATCGGGCTCGGTGAAAACTTCATCGTCCGAAATTTTTGCCGCTGTGCTCAAAATCGGTTTGTCGTAAATGCGGAAAAGTTCTTTGAAAAAAGGATGCTCGGGCATCCGGAAGCCGACTTCGGGACGTTTGACATCGAGCTTGCGAGCGATGGAAGGATCTGCGGGGAGAATAAATGTATAAGGCCCTGGCACGCGATGCTTCATAATTTGAAAAGCGAAATTGCTCACGTGAGCGTATTCCGAAGCTTTCCGAATATCGGGCAAAATAATCGCCATCACAAATTTTTTCATCGGCTTTTTCAACTGATACAAGCGATGAATTGCCCGCGAAGATTCGGCGGAACATCCGATGGCATAGCCCGATTCCGTCGGGTATAAAACGAGACCGTCTTTGTCTAAAATGTCGGCGGCTTGTTTGACGAAACGAGCCTGCGGATTTAAGGGATGAACTTCTAAACGCATAGAAAAAAAATAGTAAAGCGAAAAAGGGAAGCGAAAATTAGCAACGCGGAATGACTTGGTTTGCGACGAAGGCGTCTTCGTAATGCGTGAGTTTCGGCGTTCCTTGACTCATGTCCACGCAGACGACATCAAATCGCGATTTCTGATCGAGGCCTCCGTGAAAATGCAAAAAGTGCACTGCGGTTTTCCAAACTTGAAATTGCTTTTTGGAATTGACGCGGCTTGCGGGCGTCCCTTTGTCGGATTTCCAAACGGATTTTACTTCGACAAAAAGAATGGTGCCGTCGGGCGCTTGGGCGACGATATCTAATTCGCCGTTGAGATAGCGATAATTGCGGGCGAGAATGCGACAATTTTTTCGGCAAAGAAATGCGGTCGCTTGCAATTCGGCGAAGCGTCCTTTCTTTTTATTCGCACTTTTCCCTGCGTCGATCATTGCGCTAAAAGCCCGAGAATACGGATTTCAGAAATCGCTAAATCTTTCGATGGATCGGTAACGTAAGCTTCATCTAAAAAGACTTGAATCTCGGTCGTTTCCATCGCTTTGATTTGCGGATACTGAACGCCTTTAATGTCTTCGAGCTGAATCGTTTGACGAAATCCTTCGCGGGTTAAAAGCGAAAGAGTTTTCGGTTTATTAAAAACTAAAAAGCGATCGCCAAATTCATCGTCAACGGATTTTTGAAAACCCGAAGCGAATCCGATTTGTGTAATGATTGTCGGCGAACTAAAATCGAGAATGAAAATGGGAGAACGCGAATTTTCTTGTAACGGAAGAAGCCATGCGCTGCGCAAATTTTTATCGAATAAATTGGACGGTTCATAATCGCCATCGCCTTCGACATTTTTTTCTTCGTAGGCGGCGCGAATATCAACGCTTGAAACTTCTTGCAAAGTTTTGGGCGGTTTATAAGTTAAGAGAAACGCTAAAATTAAAAGGATTAAAAGCGGGAAAAGGGCAATCGCAAAAAGCAGCACATGCTTGTTGGTAAATTTTCGCACATTGTCCGTGACTTTATTGGAAATCAGCGGACGATTTTTGATGAGTTTACGAATGCTCATCGTATCGTGTCCGTGATGCTGTTCACCCGGATGTAACGGCGCAAAAACAATGTCGAGCGCATCCAAAAATTCTTGCATATTTTTGAAGCGATCCGAAACATTTTTCTTCAAGCATTTTAAGATGAGCTTCGCTAAACCCTTCGGCATATCGGGACGGAAATTTTCGGGATTTGGCGGTTCTTCTTGAACGTGCTTCATCGCAATTTCGATGGGCTTGGAACCGGTGAAGGGAAGGCGTCCGCAAGTCATTTCAAATAAGATGACGCCTAAACTGTAAATGTCCGAGCCGATGGTAACTTCGTCGCCGTGACATTGTTCGGGCGACATATATTCGGGAGTGCCCATCGTCATGCCGGTGAGAGTCAGACGTTCCGCAGATTGAATGTGCGAAATGCCGAAGTCCATCAAATACACGCGGTTATCGTGCGTAATCATGATGTTCGAAGGTTTCACATCGCGGTGCACAATTCCTTTGCTGTGTGCATATAAAAGCCCGCGGGCAACTTGCTTCGTAATGATTTCAATCGCATCAAAATCTAAACGGCGGCGGTGCTCCAAAAGTTCTGAAAGCGTACTGCCGCGGACGTATGTCATCGAAATGAAAAGCTGATTTCCTTGACGACCGAAGTCAAAAACTTGCACCAAATTTTGGTGGTCCAATTCCTTCATCGCTTGCGCTTCCATGTAGAATCTTTCAATCGATTCTTTGTCCGAAGAAGCGTCGAGAACTTTTAAAGCGACTTCGCGTTTTAAATTTTTTTGCAGGGCTTTGTAAACGTAGCCCATACCGCCTTTGCCGAGGACGCCGAGAAGTTCATAGTTTTCGTTGAACGGTCTTGGAAATTTTTCTGCTGTCATTTTGCGTTCTTCATGATTTTTAGAGCGAGAATGGATATAATATAAATTAAGAGAGCGATTCCCGCGGGAATGAAAATGTCGAAATGTTCCGGATTTAGCCCGGTAAAGAGAGCTTTGAGCGCAGACTGATTATAACTTGTCCAAATGAGATGCGAAAGAAATTGCGCAATGCTCGAAGTTTGATCAAAGGGAACGAGAGCGCCCGAAAGTGCAATCTGCGGTAAAATGACGAGCGGAAGAAATGCGTTTGCTTGTCCCGGATTTTTCGCAAAAGTGCTGAGGAAAATTCCTGCGGAAGCGGCGGGAAGAACGCTGCAAAAAAGAATGACGAATAATAAAATGCTCGGAAAAACTGCGATGTTTTTGGCGATGAACGCATAGACAATTCCGGTTTCAAGAAAGGCAAAAAATGCGGTGAAAATAAGCTTCGTCGTGATGACGGCAAAGGGCGATGCGCCGCGGCGAAATTCGTCTAAAAGTAAATTTTTTTCTTGGACGATTTCGCGCACCGAAAGAGAAAGAGCAAACCAGTTCGCGCATAAAATCAAAGCGAAAGCTGCGACCCAAAGCGATGACGAATTCGAAAAAATCATCGAAAGCAAAGCGCCGATAATTAACGGCTGCAAAATGAGAGAAAATAATTTTCCGAAGTCGCGGAACCACTGCCGAAATAAAACGGGGAAAAAAGAAAAGAAAAAATTTTTGTGTGAAACTTTTGGAAAATAACTGCGCGCGGATTCGGGAAAATCCACTGCGGTTTCTAATTTGGAATCGCGCCAATTTTCTGCGGTTTTATCGGAAAGAGTTTCGAGAATGCCTTCGGGATCTTCGGCGTTGAAATAATGAAACGCATCTTCTGGCGTCCCGTAAAATCCCACTTTTCCTTGATGAATGAGTAGGACTTTATCCGAAATTTGTAACGCTTCGTAACTGTGCGTTGTGAGAATGACCGTATGGCCTTTGGCAGCGAGTTCTTTTAAATGACCGCAAAGACGTTTCGCATTCAGCGGATCCAAACCCGAAAGCGGTTCATCGAGAAGAATAATTCCCGGTGCGCTCATCAGTTGCGTCGCAATCGCTATGCGGCGGCGTTCTCCGCCCGAAAGGACAGCGATGCGGCTATCGGCTAACGCAGAAATATGCAACAACTGAAGCAATTTGCAGGCGCGTTTTTCGGTTTCTTTTTTCGTGTAATCTTTCGGAAGAGAAATGCGGGCGGCGAGTTTTAACGTCTCCATGACCGTGAGCGCATTTCGCAAAAGCGGTTCTTGTGGTAAGTAAGCGATTTCGCGGCGAATGTTCGTTTGTTCGTAATCGATGCCATCTAAAAAAATGGAACCGTTTTGGCGTTTGACTTTTCCTGCGAGAAGTTCTAAGAGTGTGCTTTTTCCTTGTCCGCTTAATCCGATAATCGAAAGAATTTTCCCGGCGGGCAAAGAAAATCGAATGTCTTCTAAAATATTTTTTTTCGAAAGATGAACGGAAACATCGTGGACGGTTAACGAAAATCCGATGTCTTTTTGATGCAGAAAAATATTGCCATCGCGAAATTCCAAAAGACACCACGGCAATTTTAAGGTTTCGTGATTTTCTAAAAATTGTACGCGATGAAAATGCGATTGTAAAAAAATGAGCTTTAAACGTTTTCCGCACAAAGTCGCTTGCGCCAATTTTTTCGGACAAGCGGGATGCAAAATGGTTCCCGGAATATCGTCGTCTTCACCGCGCCCGAGGAAAATCGGAGAATCTTTGGAAAGCGGAATCGCGGGCACATCTTCGAGAGAACGCACATGAGAAAGCGTAAGCTCATTTTGTTTTAACGCAAAACGAAGTTGTTGCAAACCGAGCAAGAAAATATCGCCGTCTTCAATTTCTTTTTGTTCAATATTTTTCCCGGCGAAAAGAGTTCCCGAAGTTTGACTTAAATTGGTGAAAATCCAACGTCCATTTTGAAATTCAATTTTTGCATGCATGCGCGAAACGGAAGCATCGTGAAGTTCAAAATTCACATTTTTTCCGCGCCCGATGAAAAATGGTTCATCCGGAGAAATTTTTTGCACCAAAAAAGTAGAAGCCATAAATTATTGCAGCTGAGCAATTCCTTTGGCGAAGCGTTCTGCGGCAGCGGCGAGAGTTTCCATCGACGCAGCATACGAGAATCGCACATAGCCTTCGCGGCCGAATGCACTTCCCGGCACAATTGCGAGTCCTTCTTTTTCGAGAAGATAAGTGCAGAATGTGACGGAATCCGAAATCACTTTGCCGTCCGGAGATTTTTTCCCGAAAAGTGCGCTCACATTTGCGAACAAATAAAATGCGCCTTGCGGAAGTCTTGCAGAAACTCCGGGAATCGCAGAAATTTTTTGAAAGAGAAAATCGCGGCGGCGTTTAAATTCATCGCGCATTTTGTAAACATTGTTGAGTGGCATTTGAAGCGCTTTTTCGGCTGCGTATTGCGCAATATTCGACGGGTGATGCGTCGTTTGTCCTTGCGCTTTGGCGATGAGTTTTGCGATTTCTTTCGGGGCGGCGACGTAGCCGATTCTCCAACCGGTCATGCAATGCGATTTTGAAAGTCCGTTGATGATGAGAGTGCGCTCTGCCATTTGCGGGAACGCGGCGAGACTTTTAAAATGAAAACTTTCGCTGTAGGAAAAATGCTCGTAAATTTCGTCGGAGACCGCATACAAATCGTGTTTGACGATGAGCTTTGCAATTTCTCCGAGAACATTTTCCGTGTAAAGAGTTCCCGTCGGATTTGTCGGATTATTTAAAATCACCGCTTTCGTTTTTGCGGTAATTGCCGCTTCCAATTCTTGCGGACTCATTTGAAAATCATCTTCGGCTTTCGTGTGCACAATGACAGGAATACCGCCCAATAATTTCACGAGTTCGGGATAAGTCACCCAATACGGTTCTGGAATAATGACTTCGTCGCCGGGGTTAATGAGCGCGAGAAGAGAATTGAAAACCGCGTGCTTTGCACCGCTCGTTAAAATGATTTGCTCCGGCGCATAATCTAAACCGTTTTCATTTTTCAATTTTTTTGCAACCGCTTCGCGGACGCTTAAAATTCCTTGCGGTGCTGTGTAACGTGTTTTCTTTTCATCGATTGCGGATTTTGCGGCTTCGCAAATTTCTTCGGGAGTATCCCAATCGGGTTCGCCAGCGCCGAGAGAAACGATGTCCTTTCCTTCGGCTTTTAATTTTTTAGCGAGAGAGTCCACGGCAACGGTGAGCGATGGCGCAATATTTTGAATGCGGATAGAAAGATTTTTCATGGAAGATTTCTCCTGCGGATTCGCCGACGATCAATGGCTCCGGCGAGAAGCGGAAAAACGAAAAGGTGAGAAAGCATAAGACAGAAAAGTCCGAGAATCGAGATGAGTCCGATTTCGTGAATGCCTGGATGCGAAGAAGCAAAAAGTCCGCAAAGGACGATGAGGGTTAAAAATTCTGCGAAAAGACAAGTGATTCCCGTGGTGCGGAAAACGTAGTGAATGCTTCCGGTGGAATTTTCAAAATACGAATTCCAAAGTTGAATGGAACCGTCGAGGCTCATCCCGATTAAAATGGGGAAGGCGAGCGCGCTGTACGCCGAAATGGAAATATCGAAAAGGCGTAATAATCCGAGAAGCCAGAAGAAAGCGATGATGGGTGGCGTAATTGTAAGAAGTGAAAAGGAAATTTTTTTGTAGAAGAGGAGGGTGAGAAGAAGGACGCCTGCGATGCCCGCGAGAATTGTCTTGTGAAAATGTGGAAGAGTCCGATTTAAAAGGTCGGCGCGGACGAGAGCAGTTCCCGTCATCGGGTAATGATAGGGCTCTAATTCTTTTGCTAAACGGCGACAAGCGAGTCCATCGTTCGGATCAAAATTGGGAAAGATAAATGCGTATTCGATAGAACCTTTTGCGTTTTCCCCAAAAATGCGGCGCAGATTTTGCGGCAAATCGCGGTAGAGAACGGGCGAAATTTTCATCGCATTTAAACGGTTGAATCGTTCGGAATCGGCGGGGCTAATTTGCTTGAGCATTTCCAAATCGATTTCGTTTCGGATATCGTTGAGGATGGAAATTTTTTCTTGCTGATTTGACGGAATTAAATTTTGAAAAATCGTAACGGCGCGAATTCCGGTTTCGGGATTTTGCTTTTGTTCGCGGCTAATGCGATTGTAAAAGGCGCGCGCTTCTTTTGCATCGGGAAGAATGACGACGATTGGATCGTAGCGCAAGTAAGCGGTTTCGCGGAGAAGAGAATCGGCGATTGCTGTATTCGGGTTGTAAAGAGTGTGCGAAAAATCGTAATCGAATTTGGGATAAATTCCGCGGCAAGGAAGAATAAGAGAAATGAGAATGACAGGAATTAACGCTTTCTTAAATCCGATGAATGGACGCTCTTTAAAATCGTGCATCCGACTTTGAATTTTTCCAAAGACGAGGAATGGGCGGTAATGACCGGTGAGTTCGATGAGAGCGGGGAAGACGAGGCTCGAAAGCGACCAGTTGAGAATTGAACCGACAGCCCCGAGAATTCCGAGTTCTTGCATTCCGGTGAGCGGCACAAAATAAAGTCCGAGGAATGCGATGGCGAAAGAAAATGTGGAAACTGCAATCGTCGGGCCGATTCCCAAAAGCGCACTTTCTAAGCTCAATTCGTAACCGAGACCTTTGCGTTGTTCTTCGGCGTAACGCGTCATCAAATGCACAATTTCGCGGCAAGAAATTCCGGGAAGAATGACCGCGAGAATGAGCGAATATAAATTGATGCGCCCGAAGAAAAGCCACGCTGCGGCAAGAGTCCACACAAAAACGAGCGCAATCGGAATGACGGAAAGAATAAAAACGGTCGGCTGTTTTGCAAAGCGGAATAAGAAAAAGATGGAGAGAAGAATGGCTAAAACGATTCCGGTAAATCGCGCTTCGGGGAGAATTTTCCAGCCTTCGCGAGCGGTATCGTAAACATTGCCGGTGAGGTAAAGACTTGCGTTATCGCTTTCGGGAAGACTTTCAAAAGCGCCTTCGACGATGCGGGTAAGTTTCCTAGATGCGGCGAGATCCGAAACGCGTTCCTTTGGAAATACGCTGACGATGCGCACGGTTCCGTCGGCATTCGAATACATATTCCGCAATTTCGCCAGGTAATCGTTTTCGGTTTTAAAAAGAGTTAACGAATCGGTAATTTCTTTTGCAATGGAATCGCGGACAATTTTTACTGATGAATCGCCGACTTGCAAATCCACATATAACGGATTCTGTTCAAATTTATACCGCGATTGGATTTCGGCAATGCGGCTGCGAATTTTTTTCAAATCCGACGTGTGCGCATACAGCAAGCGATTCTTTTCAAAAAAATCCGCTTCGGATTGATACTCGATAAAATTGACAAATCGATTTTCTTCGAGTTCGTGCACAAGCCCTTGGACAAGGCGATCGTTGCGCGCGCTATCGGGCGAAGTAATGACCGCGATGAGAGAACCGAAGCCTCCGAAATTTTCTTCGACAATGGAATTGGTTTGCTTTACCGCCGATGTTTTGGGGAGCATGTCGATAGTTCTCAAATCCCATTTTAAATTCCGCACCGGATAAATGGAAAGTAGCGTAATCGCTAGCGCTACGAAGAGAACGAGCTTCGGGTGTTTTAACGCACTGCGCAAAATTCTTTGAAGTAAAGAGAACACAAAATCAAATTAGAAATTAGAAAGCGTGCGCAGATTTTTCTTTGGATAGAATCGCAAAAAAAAGCTCCGCGAGAGCGGAGCTTTTTGAAATTAGCCACAGCTAAATTTTCCAGCTTCTTTCCCGATGTATTCGGGGTAGTTGCCGTCGAAGCAAGCGGCGCAATATTCTGCGGGAGCGCCGGTGCATTCTTTCATCCCGTCAATGCTCAAGTAGCCTAAGCTTTCGACTCCGAGCATTTTGGCGATTTCTTGCGGAGTCATGCTGCTAGCCGCTAAATCGCCCGCATTCGGGAAGTCCATCCCGAAATAGCAAGCGTGTGCTACCGGAGGCGATGCAATGCGAATGTGCACTTCGGTAGCGCCGGCATCGCGAATCATCTTCGAAAGAATTTTGAGAGTCGTGCCGCGGACGATAGAATCATCGACAACGCAGACTTTGCGGTTTTTCAAAACGCCTTCGATCGGGTTGAATTTTAAGCGGACTTTTTGAGCGCGGACATTTTGTGTCGGGTCAATGAATGTGCGTCCGACGTAATGGTTGCGGAGAAGTCCGATTTCAAATTTAATGCCAGCTTCGCGAGCGTAGCCGAGAGCTGCGGTCGTCGAAGAATCCGGAACCGGAATCACGATGTCTGCGTCGACGGGGCATTCGCGGGCGAGTTGCTTTCCCATTTTACGGCGAACTTTATCGCAAATCTGTTCGAAAATGCGAGAATCCGGACGCGCAAAATAGATGTATTCAAAAATGCAGTGGGCGAGGCGACCTTTTTTCGTAAAGGTTTCGGAATGCAAACCGTCTTGAGTAATGGTGAGCAGTTCGCCCGGTAAAATATCGCGGACATAATTTGCGCCGAGCAAATCAAATGCGCAAGTTTCGCTTGCGACGCACCAACTATTTCCAAAACGAGCGAGCGAAAGAGGACGGAAGGCGTAGCCATCGCGGGCGACGAACATCGTGTCTTTCGTCATGATAATAATGCAAAAGCACCCGGTGAGTTTCGAAAGCGCTTTCTTAATCGCTTCTTTCACATTGGGTGCTTGAGTGCGAGCAATTTCGTGCAAGAGAATTTCGGAGTCCGAAGTCGTCTGGAAAATATGACCGGCTTCTTCCATTTCTTCGCGGAGTTCTGCAGCATTGGTGAGGTTACCATTATGCGCAATGGCGAGTTGACCCCATTTGCAGCTCACTAAAATCGGCTGCGCATTGGCGAGAGTACTAGAGCCCGTAGTGCTATAACGCACATGTCCAATTCCCGCAAAGCCCTGCAATTCGTCCACATTATATTCGCGGAGAAGGGTTGAAACCAAACCCATCGATTTGCGAACGCGGATTTTATCGCCATTGGTGATAGCAAAACCTGCGCTTTCTTGACCGCGGTGCTGCAGAGCGTAAAGCCCCATCGCAACGTTACGTGCAACGTTTTCGCCATTGTAGATGCCGATAACGCCGCATTCTTCGTGAAGTTCTTCCAACATGGAAACCTCGTTAAGTGATGTAAAATAAAATAGAAAAAGTTCTACGCTCTTTGAAAACGCAGAACTTTTCATTCCTTTATTCTACACCGATGAATTGCTTTTTCCCGTCAATTGTGATTTCGTAAACGCCTTTAAATCCGCGGATTTCGGCGATGCCGTCGGCGTTTGCCGTTGCAGTGGTATCGGTCGTCCACGTTTTGTGCCAGAGATTATAAATGGTTTTTGCCGCGGGCTTTTCTCTGCCATCGCTTGCGATAATGCCACCGTTTTTAATCCAATGATGATTATCCCAGAATCCCCAAAGGAGAACGCCTGAGACCGCAGGATGACTGAAAACCGTGCGCAAGAAAGTTTCGTATTTCTCGGCTTGCACTTCTTCGGGATCGTTCATGCCGACTTGCCAATCGCCAAAATCGAGTTCGGTTACTTCAATCGGGAGACCGAGTGCGGCGAGTTTATCCAAGCGTTCGTGGATGAGTTCGGGGACGACGGGGCGCAAGCCAAAATGGCATTGTACGCCGATGCCGTGAATCGGAATTTTTCGTTTGAGCATTCCTTGGATGAGAGTCACATAACGGTCGGTTTCACCCGCAGCGACGACATTGTAATCGTTGATGAAAAGTTTCGCCGTCGGATCGACTTGATGCGCCCAAATAAATGCGCTGTCGAGCCAGTTCCAGCCGCACATATTAAATGTATAAGCTTCGTGGAGCGGTTCATTCCACACATCGTATTCGGCAAATTTTCCTTTGTATTCTTTTAAATCGCGTTCGATGCGGAGCTTCAAATATTTTCCAAAATCTTTGCATTCCTTGGGAGAAGTCGGATTGGAAAAATGCTTGTCATAATTGTATTGTTGAATTCCCCACATGATTGCGTGCCCGCGGAGTTTCCATTTATTTTTTTCGGCGAAGGAAATGTATTCTTGCAATTCTTCTTTTTTGAGTTTTCCTTTTTTCGGTTCGTATTCGGGCCACTTAAATTGATTTTCGGGAACGCCGTACCAGAAATATTTTTTTGCTGCGGAGCGGAACCATTTTTCGATGCTGTCTTGTTTGCTATTGCCTTCGATTTTATAAAGCGCAAGCGCTGTGCCAAAAGGGAAGGCGTGCTTTGTGAGTTTGAAATGAACTTGTTCATCGGGATTTGCTTTGACGGTAATTTTCGTTTTGCGGAGGCTATCGATTCGAGAGTCTGCTGCGGCATACCAATCGGAATTGAGAGATCCGAGTTTTTCGATTGCAACATCATCCATTTGCAGCCAGCCTTTTTTTAAGCCGACGTGGAAGGTGACATTATTTACTCCGTAGCCTTTTTGGTCGGCGAGGAATGTCATCGAATACGTTTGCCATTTATCGGTGAGCTCAAAAGATGCGCTTTCTTTTTGTCGATAATCGGGAGCGCCACCTTGAACGACTGCGTTAATCGGCATATTACCTTTGGCTTTAAAAGTCAATTTGTAATAAGCGGAATCCGCGAGGAATTTTGGCGGTTGAAGTTGTAATCCCCACCAAATTTTCGGCAGTTCTTTGACGACGAGTTTTGCGCCTTGGGAACCATCAAATCCCAGTCCCGGTTCAGCGAGTTTGAGTTCTACTTTCGCAGGACCATCGGGATTATTCCAAAGATACCAACCGCCGTCGCCGTATTCCATATTCCCGTTGCTGAGAACATTTTGGGCAAAGTTTGTCGCGGCAAAGAGAAGAACGGCTGCCGCCGAAATTTTAAATCGGGAAAGAAACATAAGCTACCTCAAAAAAGAATTTATTCTGCCAAAACAAAAATGGTAAAATTCTTTTTCAAGAAAACTAAAAAACTGTAGCAAAAGTGTTAAAAAGAAAAATATAACAATGGCGCGGCGAAGCCGCGTCAGCATTTCAACTCTTAATTTTCCTGGATTCTGTAAATCATCGCGTGTTCTAAAACGAGCGGTTTATTGTGGGCAAAAAATACCGTGCCCGAAACGGGCGCTTTGACGGTATCCAAAATAGAAGCGTCGTAAGGGTCTAAAATTTTGGCTAAAGCTTGACCTTCTTCAACGGTTGCAGAAGCGCCGACTAAGCGGTAAAAAATGCCCGCGCGTCTTGCGGTGACGTTGATTAAATCGCCTTCGTCCAAAATAATCGATTCGTAGCCCGCGTTTCGAAATTTAAAACTCGTCACGCCGACTTTTTGCAAGAATCGTAAAATCGCGTCAATGGTTTGGGCGCTCGTCGCATTTTCTACATAATTTGTTTGTCCCGCATAAATCGAGAACGCTTTCGTTTCCCAAATTTGCCAGTTGTAATTTAAAAGCGTCGTGTCAAAGGGCAAAGGCTTACGCGTTGTCACGTAGGGCAAACCAAAAAGTTTTGCATCTTCAACATCTTCAAATCCGGTTTGAAGCATTCGAATATGCGGCACAAAATCGCCCGGCATATAAAAGCTCGCGAGCTGCATGCCGAACTTGAAATTTTTCAGCACTTCAAAAATTGCAGCAGCGATGCGTTGCGTCGTTTCGCCTTTATCGTAGCCGGGAAACATGCGGTTAATGTCTGTATTATCCATCGCCCAAAAACGATGCGAAACATTCATCGAAAACGGATTGCACGAAGGAATGATTAAAACAGAAACATCATCAGCCAAAAGCCCGCGGCGTTCAATGTCTTTTAAAGATTCGACGAGGCGCGCACAAATATATTGTTGCTGAATTTCATCGCCGCGCATTGCGCCGACGATTGCAACAGTTTTTTCGCCTTCGCCAAACCAAAATCCTTTGATTTTAAAACTATCGCGATACGGCGATTTCATTTCGAATAAAATTTCTTCTCTCACGATTCACCTACCATCACAACTTTCTTTTCGGCTTCGGAAATTTTGTAAACGCGAGCCATTAACGAGCCTTCGTAAACGATGGGGTACGCTCGAATCGTAAACAAAAATCCATCGATGGGCGAGACGACTCGATCTAAAATATTTCCCGTTAAAGGTTCAACGATTAAACCGATTTCTTGATTTTTTTTCACATAAATGCCGCACTTTAATGGCGAAATAAAAACGCCCGAAGTTTTCGCATTTAAAAATTCGACTTTATCGCCTTTGCATAAAATCGGGCGCGAAAAATCATCGGTTTTAACTTTTCCGCTCCACATTTGCATTTCTTTCATGATATTAAAAATGCCGTTGGCTAAGCGTTCGCATATTTTATAATTGATGCGTTGTCCGACGCCCATTTCGGCGACTAAGCATTTTGTGCCCGTCGAATTTAACGAATACGCTAAAGTCGATTCCAAAACGGTTGCAGCATCGTGCACCCAGATAAAATCGATATTCAAATGCTTCGCGTAAGGCACGAGTTTTTCTTCGTCCAAAACATTGATGCGCACCTGCGGCGTTTCGCGCAAATATAAATTGCTCGAATGAATATCAAAAACTAAATCGGCGCCTTTCAAATCTTCGACGATTGTATAAGCGGTTTGCTCTGCCATCGTGCCGTTTTTGTTGCCCGGAAAAATGCGGTTCATATCCAAATCAAAATTCGGAATACCGCGCTGAATCGTATCGATTCCAAGCGGATTTAAAGCGGGATAAATTTCAACGCTGCCGTTTAAATTTTTGATTTCTTCGTTTAAACGTTTGGCGACTAAATAGCAAACCATTTGACCTTCGAGCTCATCGCCGTGCGTGCCTGTGACAACGCAGATGCGCTTTTTGGAATCGCCATGCTTATACACGTTTTTGCGGATAAGCAAACGTTCGTTAATCGGAAGCTCTGTCGATAAAATTGTTTTAATCATAATTCTTTAAGTGTCACCTGAATTTGAATTTTTTCATCGATTAAACCGTTGTAAATGCCGCGGCTTACCGGACAATCGGACGCATCTCTTCCGTGTGCGATTTTTAAATAACCGTAATCGATTTTTTTATTGTGAGTCGGATCCAATCCAATCCAGTTGTAACCATCAAAAACTTCGACCCATGCGTGCGTTTGCCCTGTGCCTTCTAAAAATCCGCAAGCGTAACGCGCAGGAATTTCGGCATTTTTGCAAAGTCCAATCATTACATGTGCAAAATCTTGGCACACGCCTTTCTTCGCATTGAACGCTTCTTCGGCGGTCGTGTTTACCGTCGTCGAATTAGATTCGTACGCCATCATCTGATGCACTTTATCGCAAATGAAAAGCGCATCAGCTTCGACATCTTTTGTGCGTTCGAATTCTACGCATGCTTTTAAACGCGTGAGAGTTGTATCCATCAAATAAATATTGAGCGGAAGCCTATCGGGTTTAATTTGATACGGCTGCATCGATACAATTCCCGTGCTGACGTAGGCAAGAGTCGAATGCAATTCGCGATCGAGCCCGTAAACGATGCGGTTTCCAAATGTATCCATTCCGCGTTTGATATTAAATCCCGGCGAAAAAATCACACGTTCCATATCGATTGTCATATAGTTCCCCAAGTAAGGTTCCATACGCAAAAGGACGGCATGATTTTTTACTGGTTCGCTAAACGAAACGATGGTTTGATAGTTATACAAATATTGTTTCATACAAGCACCAAATGATTGATCAAGTAGAGAATTCTTGATTTGTATTCGGAATCGTCTAAGTTGAATTTATCGGCAACAACCAAAGACTTTAATTCTTCAATGGATTTTTCATCGACGATATCCGCTAAAACATCGGTGTAACGCAGAAGCGATTCGAACGCTAAAGCAATCCGTTCAAACGAATAGCCGAAACGAATTTTCATATCGATGTTTTCGACATTGCGTCCAAGCATAATGATGTTTAACGCTTTATGATTTTGAATGCGTTGTTCCGCAGAGCCTCAGAAAGCAAGCGACCAATCGATGATACTTTGCAGTTCTGTTGTATTGGTAACGCCTTCGGCTTTTTTCTTTTTCATCAGGGCAACGCTCATCTCTAAATAGCTAAGCGTTTCGCTCATAATGTCTTCGCGGACCATCATCGCATTGTCCATTGCAAAGCGTTGAGCCGAAATTACACTCGACGGATTTTCTTCATCGTAAAGCATCCCGAGAGTAAATTCCGCATTGGTTTTGTAGTGGCCGACAACATCGAGTTTTTGCCAAAAGTAAATGTAATCGTCAGGCTCGCCGTCGATCATTTTATCGTAGCATTTGTTTAATTGATGAAGAGTCAAATAAACGCGCATCTCGTAGCGTCCAAGCCAGTAAAAACGATCCGCTTTCGTAGGAGAAATAATAAAACTTCTAACCATATAAACCTCTCTGTTGATTTTACTCGGTCATAATCCACGTGTCTTTAAATCCGCCGCCTTGCGACGAATTCACGACAAATGAATCGGGGTTTCTCGAAAAGCGCGTGAGCCCACTTTTCCAAACTTTTGTTTCTTTGCCTGTGACGACGAAGGCGCGCAAATCGGCTTTACGCCACACGAGTTTATCGTCTTCCAAAAGTTCCAAATCCTTAAAGTCAATCACCTCTTGAGCAATCCATCGCCGCGGAAATTTGACGATGAGATCTTTCATTTCGGCAAGTTTTTCTGGCGAAAGTTCTGAGCCAAACAAAACGCCGTAACCGCCTGCTTCGCACACATCTTTAATCACGAGCTTTTGAAGATTATTCAGCACGTAATCATAATCTTCTTTGAAATAAGGCAAATACGTCGGCGCATTTTGCAAAATCGATTTTTCGTGCAAATAATAATCGACCATTTTCGGCACAAAGTAATAGATGCCTTTATCGTCTGCGACGCCGTTTCCAATCGCATTGATGAGTGCGACATTTCCTGCTTTGTAAGCTTGCATCACATTGGGAACGCCGAGAAGAGACGAAGATTCAAAAGTCATCGGGTCCATATATTCATCGGAAACGCGGCGGTAAATGCAGCCGACTCGCGTTTTATCTTTGAACATGCCCGCATAATAAACTTTATCATCTTCGACAAATAAATCTCCCGGATACGCAAGAGTTGCACCAGTCTTTTCTGCAAAATACGAATGTTCAAAGAATGCTGAATTATAACGGCCAGGCGTTAAAATCACAGCGATTCCTTTACCTTCGCACATTTCGCTCATCATATCGCGAAGCATATCGGTATAATCGCGGTTATCGGCAACCGCATTCGTCGCAAAAGTTCCCGGAGAAACTTTCCGCGTAATGTTTCGTGCGATCATCGGATAACTTGCGCCCGAAGGAATTCGCAAATTATCTTCGAGCACATACCATTTATTGTCTTTGCCTTCGACAAGGTCAATCCCTGCGATATGCGCATACACTTTTTCGCACGGCGAAATGCCTTCGCATTCGGGCATATAACCTTTTGACGAATAGACAAATTCTTCGGGAATGACGCCGTCTTTTACAATTTTTTTCTCGTGGTAAATATCCCACAAGAATAAATTCAAAGCGGTAACGCGTTGCTTTAATCCGACTTCCAAATATTCCCAATCGCTTTTGGAAATTATCCGCGGCACCGAATCAAAAGGAAAGAGCTGTTCGTTAAAAACTCCGTGTTTATAAACGCCGAAGCGAACTCCGAAACGTTCCATCCACTTGTTCACCGTATCGCGGCTGTCTGTGAGTTCTTTAATGTTTGCAGTAGTCATACGAACCTTTCCTTTTCGTGTCTAAAGTCAAAATAACTAAAGGCATTTTGCGATAACCATTTTCGATAAAAAGAAAATGATTTTCATTTGACGAATTTGAAAAGCAAAATTTGAAAAATGACAAATGCGTAAAATACTTTTGCAAAAATTGGAAAAGCGACAAAATTACAAATGAAAATGACAAAGTGAAATTTTTTTGCGAAGAATTCGCGAAAAATTTCCCCTTTCTAAAAAGGCAAAAGAAAAATTTTTCAAAAAATACTATATTGCATTTTGCCTTAGGAACTTTAGCTCAATCGGTTAGAGCCGCGGACTCATAACCCGCTGGTTCCGGGTTCAAGTCCCGGAGGTTCCACGAAACCCGCTGAATTTGAATAATTTGGCGGGTTTTTCTTTTGGTTTATCGCGCTTGTTTTGCAATTTCTCATTAAAAAAAGAACCCCGAAGGGTTCTTTTTTACAGTGCTTTGATTTCGTCAATCGTGAGGCCGGTTGCATCTGCAATTGCTTCTAAAGGAAAACCTTTATTGCGGAAAGTTTTGGCGAGGGAAAGAGTATTTTGGCGAATTCCTTCTGCACGGCCTTTGGAAAGCCCCTTGGAAAGTCCTTCTGCACGGCCTTCCTTACGACCTTTGGAAATTCCTTCCGCAAGCGCCTCAGCTTTACCTGCAGCGAGCCTTTGGCGAAAGACATCGCCGGCGCTGACGAAACCGTACTTTTGTCCGATGCTTACGAATGCCATATCTAACTCCTTGAGGATGCTTTCGCCCAAATACTCCTTCAAATATACACTAATTTTTTCGAGCAAGTTTTTCGCTTCATCGTAAGGAATCTGCGTTAAGGCTTTTTGAAATTTGGGAAGAATCGCCAACAATTTTTTCCGGTTAAACGCATATTTCATTGCGGTTACACCCATTGCCGTTGCAACATCATCGCAGCCGATGCAATCTTCGTCCGAAATCATTTTCATGTCGATGAAATGGCATTGATAAGGCAACACAGATTTAAAAAAGTAATCGGAATAATTTTTACGCAAAATTTTAAATGGGTCCCACGGGCCTTTGCCGTTGTAAAAAAGAATGGCGACTGTCGGAATTCGCGTTGCGGAGTGCGATTGTGCGTACGCTTTCATCACCGAATTGACATATTTTTCCATTTGCTCCAACGTATTTGAGTCGGGACCGGATTTGTGTTCGAGCAAAACGCCGACGAGTGCGTGATTGCCCGAAGAGGCATTCACACGGAAAGCCAAATCGGCTTCGCCCGTTTCGTCCACATTCGAATAGGAATCGGGAATGCGCACAAATGTATTCGGATCAACCGCTGCCAAAAATTGCTGAATCTCCAAATTGGATTTCGCAGAAAGTTTCAACAACGCCCGCAAATGATTTTCATCGGCAAAAAGCCAGCGGAAAAATGCATCGTGACTGCGACGAGAATTTTTATTTGTCATTTTGTTCTCCATAGAGTTTCAAACAGAGACATTTCTGCTTAAAATTTTCAAAATGACGCCTTTATCTTTAAACGTTTTAATCAGTAAAAATTTTCCAAAAGTAAAGAAGATTTTACTTAAAAACGAAAAAAGTTGAAATCAATGCATAATTCACAATGGATAATTAACAATTCAAAAGTTAGGCGCTTCGCGCGAAAACATCAAAAATTTACCGCATTAGAACTTCGCACTTTTCCCCGCGCGGCTTCGCCGCCATTATTTCCAATTGTGCATTGTTAATTGTTAATTATGCATTGGATAATAATGCATAATTGATAATTCACAATTAACAATTATAAAGTTAGGCAGCTTCGCTGCTATTTATAACAAGCGCGCCGCAGACACATCCGCCGTGTCATCCTGAACGGAGCCGAAGGCGAAGTGAACGGATCTAGCAGTAATTTTCAGCGTTAAAAATTAAAAGAAGATATTTTTCGTTCAAGATTTGCCCAAAAATTTTTAAAGGTGAGTTCCCGCAGCCAAAATGTGCCCCAAAATTTTTAAAAGTGAGTTCCCGCGGTCAAAATGTCTCCAAAAATTTTTAAAAATGAGTTCCCGGCGTCAAAAAATATTGGCTGGAAATTTGATTTGAACCCTCCATCCGAAAAAATAATGGCAAGAAATTTCATTTGAAGTGTCCACGGCAAAAAATGGGGAATGAGTTTCCCTTTTGCGTCCGCCAAAGGGAAAGCCTGCTGCGCAGGCAATGAGGAATTAGGAATGTTATCATGGTGCGGCTTTGCTGCGCGGGGAAATGCAAAATCTTAGATCTTAGAGTTTAGAGCTTATGGTTTAGAATTTCTAAGTTCAAAGTTCTCAGCACTAAGTTCTCAAAACCCCGCGCACAAGCGGTGCGTTCCATCTGAAACTTTTGCGGCAATTTCTATTCGGAAATCTCTCCATATAAAACTTTTGACGCTGGAAATTTCATTTGAAGTGTCCATCTGAAACTTTTGAGGCTAGGAGCACCGCAAAGCGGTGCGCTAATTTCTCATTTTCAAATTAGTCATATTAAAGGATTCGTATGCAAATCCTCATTAACTTTCCTTTCATGATATACGGATACATTCGCGTAAGCAGCGACAAGCAGACAGTAGAAAACCAGCGGTTTGAAATCAACAACTTTTGCAAGAGGCAAAACTTAAAGATTGACGGCTGGATAGAGGAAACCATCAGCGGCACCAAAAGCTATAACAAGCGAGAGCTTGGCAAGCTTTTGCAATGGGTCAAAAAAGACGACTTAATTATATGCGCAGAACTTTCGCGCCTTGGGCGAAACCTGTTCATGATTATGGAAATCCTGAATATTTGCATGACTAAGGAATGCAAGGTGTGGACGATTAAGGACAATTACCGGCTAGGTGATGACATCCAGAGCAAGGTGCTGGCATTTGCCTTTGGGCTTAGCGCAGAGATTGAAAGGAATTTGATTAGCCAGCGGACTAAGGAAGCGCTGGCGAGGAAAAAGGCGGAAGGTGTGGTGCTGGGGCGCCCCAAGGGGAAACGCACCGCTCCCGAAAAACACAAACTTTATGGCAAGGAGGAATTTATTGCCCAACTCCAAGCGCATGGTGTGAGCCAGCGAAAAATTGCCAAGATATGTAAAGTCGATAGAAATACCTTAGCGAGGTTCTTAAAATGTGCAAGTGGAAAGTGAGCGTTTTTGTTCAGCAACAGCATTCTGTTTCGAGTTTTGACAAAGGTGGCGAAAGCTGGGTAATTTTGAGCGAAATTGAGCAAAGCATTAAGCGCAAAATTGAAGCCGTGGGAACTCCGCTTAAAGATTGGGATATTCAAATCAATTACGGAATAAAAACTGGTTTTAACGACGCTTTTATTATTAGTACTGAAAAGCGCGATGAAATTTTATCGAATTGCAAAAACGAAGAAGAACGCAAAAAAACGGCTGAATTGATTCGACCTATTTTGCGCGGCAGGGATATTAAAAGATATGGTTATGTGGACAATGGATTGTATCTTATCAACACACATAATGGCGTTCGTGGGCGCATTCCTCGAATTAAAATCGAAGATTATCCTGCTGTAAAGGCTCATTTAGACCAGTATTGGGATAGAATTGCCACCAGAGCCGACAAAGGAGACACTCCGTACAACCTACGGAACTGCGCTTATTTGGAGGATTTTAGTAGGCCAAAAATTGTATATGGGCAATTTAGGAATATGTCGTTCGCTTACGACGAAAATAGATGCTTTTTAAGTAGTAATGAATACTTTATAAATGCTAAAAACTTAAAAAGCGTTTTGATGATTTTAAACTCTAAGGTTGCCAATTTTTATGCAAACTGTTCAATGAATTCTCTTGGCGGAAATACGACCATAGCTCAAAAGGATATCTTCTTAAAAATCCCAGTAGTTGCGCAAATACCATCCCATTTTGCACAACAATTAACAACGCTATGCGATAAAATTTTGAAAATAAAAAAAGACAATACTGATTCAGATTCATCTGAATTTGAAAGAAAAGCAAATCAAATTATTTACTCTCTTTACAAATTAACAGATGAGGAAATTGCTGTAATAGAAGGAGTTAAACAGTTTTAAGTTTCCTAGCAATAAAATCTATTTCAATTGGAGAAAAACCATAGATTTTTCCCAACTGAATTGAAATTTCTTCATCATTATTTGATTTTTCGACACTTTGTATTTGTTGCTTGTCAATTCTTGGAATTGGCAAATTTTCAAAAAATGCTTTCTTATATCTAAAACCAGCTTCGCCAAGTCCTCCGCCTGCATAAAATGTTTTGAATAAATATGCAGTAATTTTTGAATTAAAAACTTTTACCAAATACTCTAAGTTTTCTCCAGTCAAAAGAAAACTTGTAGCTTCCGGTAAAAAGTTCTTTTTATCTAAATAGAACTTTGGCTCTTGTACGATTTCGGCGTACATAATTTTTGGCTTAAAGAAATCCTCCTCAATCCAATAGCCTAGCTAAAATTTTCCTTTATGTAGACACACTCATTTTCTTCAAGACCATAAATTTTGAATATCTCCTCATCTATACATTTCTCCGCATTAGAATCAGTATTTTTTACAATTTTTTCTAAAAGCTTTGCAAATTTTGAATTTTTAGAGTCCGAAATTTTAGGAATTCTAATAGGTTCTACAGCTTGCACGCTTATCAATAAATCGCCGGTTCCTGTTTTTGGGGCATCTTTTAATAGATAATGCCCCATTGGTGAATTTAACACACAGCAAATAAATTCAATATTTTTGCCTGTAGCAAAACAGGTACTATCAAGACCAAAAGATTTATTTGAATCATAGCTAAATCGAATAATAGATCCTATTCTTTTCCACATAATTTTCGGTTCTTGAAAATCCTCCACCATTATAATGACAATCATTTTGTAATCGCATAGATTTCTCCTTCGTTTAATCCGTATAATTCAAAAATTTGTTTATCAATTTCTTTTGCTTTTTGTTCTGTATATTCGTTTTGAATATCTTTAATTAAAACTTTAAATTTTTCATTAGTTTTGTCTGTTACTTGCAATACTGGAATTTTATCAAAAAATATCTTGCTTAATTCCCTAGTTCCTCCCAATAATTCAGGAAAAGCATCGCGGAAGCAATACTTAAATATTGATGAATTTAAAAATGCTGTTAGAAATTCAATGTCTTTTCCTGTTACTATAAAACACTTTTGATTAGTTAAAAATTTTTTATCGTCATATACAAATGGTAGATATTTTGTCATATTCGGATAAATCAATTTTGGCCTACTAAAATCCTCCCAATAATTTGCGCCCCACCGCTGTAAGGCATACCACTCATAGCGAATACCAGTCTCTACTTTATTTCTAGCTGAAAGTTGTTTCTTATATCCAAGCAAATGATTATAAATTGCTGGGTATTGTTTTTGAAATTCTTTTTCTGCTTTTTCTGAACACCCCTGAATAGAATTGTCCAAATGCAACGGAAAATGCCAGGGAATATAGACTAACCACAAATTTGCCCAATCGTAGCTATAACGCTTAATATCGCGTCCGCGAAGAATTGGTCTAATTAGTTCCGCCGTGCGTTTCCGCTCATCCTCATTTTTACAGTTTTCAAGGATTTCGTTGCGTTTTTCGGTTGAAATAATAAATGCTTCATTACAACCGGTAAGAACGCCACGATAGATATTGATGTCCCAGTCCTTTAATGGAGTGCCTACTTTCTCAATTTTTGCCTTAATACTTTGTTCTATCGGGCTAAGAATAACCCAACTATCTGAGCCATTAAAGCTGTTTACACTGAAATTCTGGCTCAAAAAAACGCTCAAATTTTTTATGCTGTCTTTATTCTCTTTTGAAGTTACCGCGCAGATGGTTTTGTGCTCGTTCTTAGCCTTTTCAAAGAGCAGAATGTTTGTGTCAACCGTTGCACTTTCAAAGACTTTTACGCCGGCAAAATCCACAAGCAATTTGGGGTTTGTTTGCGTGGTAAAGTATTCGCGCGTTTTTTCGCCGTAACCAGCACGCATCCATTTATTCGATGTAATAAAACACAAGTGTCCGTGCGGCTTTAACAATTGGGCACCGCGTTCGTAGAACAGGCAATAAATATCGCCCGTTTTTGCGAAGACTTTATAACTTTCTTTTTCATATTGCTTGGCAAGTGCACCGCCATTGTTTTGTAGCTGAACATACGGTGGATTTCCAATTACAATATCAAAGCCATCGTTTACGCCAAACATCCACGAAGGATCCAAAAATTCCGCCACGGCATTTTGGTCGTAAGGGTTCCAACCGGCGAGTTGCTTGGCGTCGTCGGGGGCAAAACTTTGGTTTTTGATTAAAAGCTTCGCCAATTTGTTGCGCAGCTCGGTGTCTTCTTTGCGCAGGCGCATTTTTTCGGCAGCAGACTTTGCCGAAAAATGTTCGTGCCTGATTTCTTTTAGCTTTTGCTTTGTCGGTTCGATTTCGGGGTCTTCAAAAAGCTCGATTTGATTCTTTTGCTTTTTCATCGACAAAAGCGAATCGGCAGCGACAAAGTGCGTTTCCAAGTTTGGTAAAGTCGGAATTCCAAAATTGGGCTTTGTGGCATCTTTTTCGCAGTCGCAAATCAGCGAAATAAAGAACCGGAGTTTACTGATTTGGGCGGCAATGCATTGAATGTCGCTTCCGTAAATGCAGTTTTCAATAATCGAAAGCTTTAAATCGTAAACGCTTTTTTGGGGGTGAATCTTTTGCAAAATATCGACCATTCGGTTCAAAAGTCCCATCGGGAATGCTCCCGAACCGCACGCTGGGTCAAGAATTTTAATGGCTTGGAGTTTTGTTGCTATCGCTTTATATTCGTTTTCTGAGTTAGAATCTTTTTCAAAGTCATCGTCAAATACCGATTTTACAACGGGGGAATCTCCTAAATAAGCCTGCAAGCTTTCGTCGACCATGTAGTTTACGACTTCGCGAGGCGTATAGAAAGAACCACTTTCCTTGCGCGCGGTTTCTTGTGTTTCGGGGTTGTAGGCTCCGAGCAAGTTTTCAAAGACTTTTCCCAAAAGTTCAGGGTCGAGTGCTACTTGCTGTTCGTTGGGCGAATTTTCTTCGATGGTAAAGTTGTAGCGGTTTAAAATCGAAAGCAAGCCTTTTTCTTTTTCAAAGAATAAAATGTTCGGGACAACGGCTCTCCATTTAAAGCGACCATCGCGGAATTTTTCACTATTGCGGCTAAAACCGTCAAAGTTATAGGATTTTTCTACGCCATCGAGCTTGATTGTTTTATCCTGGCATTCGAAAAGCCCACCGTTTAAAAATGGTACTTCCGAAAACAGCTTTATTACTTCGCTTTCCGAAATGTTAAATAGTTCTGCATAGCGGTAAAGCGTTTTGACATCGCGGTAGCCTTGATTTGTGGCAAAGCCACGTTTGTTGCCTTCTTCATCGACAATCGCACGGTTTAACGTGGCAAAGAACAGGTTCTGTAAAATCGCATTGTAGTAAGTGCCATCGGTTGTCGATTCGGGATCAAAATTTTTTAAGATGCTTGTCAAATAGGTTTCGTCAAAAATGCAGTTGGGCACGAGTTTTTTCTGCTTGATAAACCACACAAACATCAGCCGTGTAATCAGGCGGATAATTTTTACATCTAATTTTTCGCGGTCATCGTCTTCGATATTTGTGTCATTCGGGAAGCTCACATTCGATTTTACATCATTTGCCCACAAATACCACGCAAAAAGGTCGTTGTAGAACTGCTTGGTCAAGGCTTCGACTGCAAAGGCTTCCTTGATGCTTTTAAATGAAATGCCATCGGATTGTAATTTGATAAAGCGCGCAACCGACGTATTGTAATAGTTTTCCTTTTCTCCAAAAACATAAGTATAACGCTTGGGGGCGGTTTCTTCGCCCTTGATGTCGCAAATAAAAGAAAGTCGCCAATGATTATTGTCATTGAACACGACAAGGGCGGCATCGACTTCGTATTTTAAATAGGATTTGACCAATTTGCGAAGCCCCACTTTGCGCTTATCGATTGAAGATTTCATATCGTATTTGAAAAATCCAAGTGAATAGCCGTCGGAGGTTTCGGTTTTTCCTAAATAATAAGCCTTGTAATCTTTGGAATCATCTTCTAAAAGTTCAGGATTTTTGAGAGTAGTCTGGACATCAAAATAATTGACCATCAAGCGTTTCCACGCTTCAAGGTCAAATGCGTTTTGAAAAAGATTGCGAAATTCGTTATTGGTGAACATCTTCAAAATTCTCCTTAGATAAATGATTCCGAAACGATGATTTTCGGTTTAATGGGTTCGTTCGATTCTTCTTTTGAAATTTCTTCGCTCGAAGAATATTCCTTGTAAAGCTTATCGATAAATTCGATGCGGCGTTTTTCCGCTTCGCTTGCATTGATATGCTCTTTGGATTCGTCTTTGGCAAACTTATTCAGTTTCGTTCGCAGCTGGGCATACGTTCCCTGTTCAACAAGTTGCCGCAACACTTCTAGTTTTTCCTTGATGTCGGAATACTGAGAAAGGGCACGCATTAGGGCTCGAATGTAACTCAATGCTTTCGATGTCGTCGGGTCGTTTTTGCGGGCGTTCATCGAATCGGGATGTACTTGCTCATTTGATTCTGTTTTATACTGCTGGGTTGCCAAATTGACTTGTGTATAATGGAAACTTTCTGCTTTGCGCATCGGCTCTGGCTTTTCAGAAACATCGGCGCGCATCATATCCATTGCATCTAAAAAGGCAACGTTCGAAACTTCATTTTGGTTCACCAAGTAGTATTCCACTTTTTTGGGCGACGATAAAAAGACAAGAGTCGACTGCGTTTGCACTTTTTGGGCAGCGCAATTTTCGATGTCTCGCACAGTGCGGCTTTTCATCGGCAAGTTTTTAATCTTATTGTATAAACCGCGGTCTTTTTGGAATAATTCTCGGACTTCTTCCAAAAGCTTTAAGCTTCTGTCGACATTGTCGGTGATTTCGGGGTTAAAAAGCTGGAATTCGCGCACGAGTTCTTCGCGTGAATAAATTTGCGTGTCTTCGCCCAAAGCCGAATGGAATCCTTGCAGTTTAATTAAAGCATTACTGTAAAGGTGGATTTGTTCGTCGCCTTGGTGCGAAGGGTAAAACATGTAGTTGTAAATTTTATCCGCAACAGAACCGATACGGTTTACACGCCCGATGCGCTGCATGAGCCTTGTCGCATTCCAAGGGGAATCGTAATTGATAATCACGTTTGCGCGGTGCAGGTTCACGCCTTCTGCCAAAACATCAGAAGTAATGACGATGTTGAATGCATTAGATTGTTCTTCTTTGGGAACGTTTGCGTCAAAGCAAGTTCGAAGAATTTCTTGATTTGCTTTGCGATTGCTTGCGCAAATGTTAATGACATCGTTTCTATTGAGTTTCTTTTGAATGGCGTCCGTCAAATAGTTGACGGTATCCACGCTTTCCGAGAATATGACGAGTTTTCCTGTCGGGTTGTTCACTTTTTTAAAAAATTCGGACTTGATTTTTTGAATAAACAAGTCGAGCTTCGGGTCTTCTTGAACCGCATCCCATTTAGAGCACAAATCCGAAAGCCTTTCGACATCTTCTTCAAGCATCTTCACAAATTCTGGGTTAAAATCGGACGCTTTATAGACAATATCTTCAATATTGAATCCTTGCTCCATCGCATATTCAATAATTTGATCGAGCTCCCACCCCTTATCGATTTTGTCTTTAATCTTTAATTCGGATGCGATAAAGACTTTGTCTTCTTGAAACATGCGAATCATATCTTCTGTAATTTTTAATAAGGTATGCAGTGATTTTTTAAACGCTTCAAAGCTGCTTTCGAGTCGTTTGACCATATGGACTCGGTAAACTCCCATCAAAGTAGCTGCGATATTTTCGGGGTGGTTATACTTTGCTTTTGCTTTGCCCACTAAAAATTCAATCGCTCGGTAGCGCGCATAATGTAAACCTTTTCCTTCGGGATTATCAATCGTTTTCGTATCGGTCAAAATAAACATCGTGTCATAAAACAATTCATTTAAACCGTTTTTTAACTCGTATTCCAAGGATTTTGGCGGTAAAATTTCGGGGAAGACAATTTTTTGTTTGCCCAAGTCCGCCTTGTAGGCAGGCACATTTTTAATGTTATTTCTCGTTCTTCGAACCGTTACCTTATCGATGATTTTCGTGCGGATTTCTTCGTAAAGGGCATCGGTGCGTGCGGCAAAGTCTGCGTTGCTTTCGTCTTTTCGACGCTCCTTCATAATGTTATTGTATTCCTTAATCCACGGAGCAAAGGTCGTGTCGAGATTTTGGACGCCTTCAATTGTTGAATAGTGGGCGTCCTGGAAGAGCAAAAGCAGATTTTTGATGTCGTCGGGCTTGTTGTTTAACGGCGTTGCCGAAAGGAGCATCACCTTTTTGGGTCCGAAGATTTTGCCGCGATTTCTCCTAGGCGACTTGCAAATCTTTTGGAGTTCATCGTAATGTAAGGCAGAGCCACTGCGGAAATTGTGCGCTTCATCGACGATGATTAAGTCAAAGTATTCTTTTTCTAAAAAGTTATCCTTTCCTTCAAGGATTTTGCTTAAGCTTCCGTTGCTTATAAATTGGGCGTAGTTTGAAATGTTAAAGCGTTTAAAAGTATCCTTCCAGTTTTTGGCAACGGCAGGGGGGTAAATGACTAAAATTTTGGTGTGGTGGTTGTCGTTTTCGTGAATAAAACGCTTCGCAATCATCGTGGCGACAATCGTTTTTCCAAGACCCACCACATCGGCAAGAATGAAACCGTTATGCTGCAAAAGCATTTGGTAGCCTTGAATGACCGCATCTTGCTGGTAGCGAATCTTCATGACTCCATCGGGTAAATCCATCGAAAAATCATCTTCAACCTGCAAGCTGAATGTGTCGATTAAAACCTTCATGTAAAGTTCGTATGGAGTTGGCAATTCGTCGGTCAGGTGCGTCTGGTTTTTCATATTCCGCATATCGTCTAGCGATAGCGGCAAGGCGTCTGCCCAAAGTTTTTGAAATTCTTCCTTACAATAATTGACATCGTCGTAATCTTTCATCGCGACATTCAATTCATAGCGATTGTTATCATCCTTGGTGCCAAGTCCCGAATCTGAAAGATTTGATGAACCCATAATCACCCAGCCGTCGGAACTTTCGGTATGGTTTTCGGGGAGCAGCAAATAAAACTTGGCATGCAAATCCTTGGACTTGTGAATGCGAATTTCCAATTTGCCGCTACAAATATCGTCGCAAAATTGCAAAATGCCCTTTTCGGTTTCGGCGTCGTAATTGGCTTCTTTTATTTCTTCCCTGAAATTTTTGGAGTATGCTTCGCGAATGGCATTTTCATCAATCTTTAATCCAAAGAAAAATTCCGACTGCTTTCTAAATAATTTATCGACATCTATCCCTACGAGAATTTGAATTTTTTTCACATTTTCAAATTCAGCGCGGAGCTTGAAATAGCCCGAAGACCTAAAATACCCGACCACCGCTTGGAATGTATGAAAGTTGCACATTTGGTGCGCAATATCGCAGAATTTTTGAAATAAATTGCTGTTTGGGGTATTATTAAAAAATTTAGAGCTCATGGAATATCATTCTCCTGCACTATTTTACGCAGCGTAATATAAGAAAAATTTTTAGTAATTTCTAAAACAATTTTTAAAATTTTATCAAAAGGACTTCCTCCCCCCGAAATTATTAAATTTGCCGCCATGGATTCTTCTGCGCTTCAATTTCATCGGCGGCTTTCGATTGCGCCGATGCTCGATTTTACGGATAGGCATGAACGGTATTTTTTGCGGTTGCTTTCGAAGCATGTTTTGCTTTATACTGAGATGATTGTGGCGAATGCGCTTTTGCATGCGGCGGAAAAATTTATCCAGCGGAACGCCGAAGAAAATCCGGTTGCGGTGCAGCTCGGCGGAAGCGATCCGAAGATGCTTGCGGAATGCGCAAAAATTGTCGAAGACGCGGGATTTGATGAAGTCAATTTGAATTGCGGATGCCCTTCGGAACGCGTACAATGCGGTTCGTTCGGCGCAATCTTGATGAAGAATAAAAATCTCGTCGCCGAATGCGTGCAAGCGATGCAATCGCAAGTGAAAATTCCTGTCACCGTGAAAACGCGCTTGGGCGTAGACGATCTCACATCCTTTGAATTCTTCGAAGATTTCATCGATACTGTGCACGCTGCGGGATGCAACACATTTATTATTCATGCGCGGACGGCGCGCTTGCGCGGTTACTCACCCAAAGAAAATCGAGAAAAGCCCGCGATTCAATACGAATCCGTTTATCGATTAAAAGAAGAACGGCCGGAATTAAATATCAGCATTAACGGCGACATCAAAAATTTAGAACAAGCTAAAGAGCATTTGAAACGCGTCGATGGCGTGATGATGGGGCGCGCGGTTTATGCGAATCCGTGGATGTTACATTCAGCGGATGCAGAAATTTTTGGCAAAGAAAATTCCGCTCCCGAAACGCGCGAAGAATTGCTCGAACTTTTTACGCCTTACGTTGAGAAAGAACTCGCTGCGGGTTGTCCGCTTTCCATTTTGGTGAAGCATCTTTTCGGACTTTTCGCAGGGCTTCCGGGCGGACGCAAGTATCGGCAAATTTTGTCCGAAGGGGCTGCGCAAGGAGCGGGCGCTGAAATTTTAAAGAAGGCGATTAGCGCTGTCCAATCGGCGCAGGAATAATTGAAAATTTAAACGCGCAATTCTTTTAGAGTTTCTTCGGTGAGCTTTGAAATTTCCGTGACTTCTAAAGATTTTTCTTCGAGCTCTTTTCGATTTTTGAAGATGGCAAAAAATGTCAAAGGATGATGCAGCGTAAAATGCAGAAAATGCCCGAGACTTAAATCTTTGAAATAAATGCGGGCGAGTTCTTTGTTGTCGATTGAATTTTTTCTTTTTTCTAAAATGGCAATTTGTAATTGCGGCGTTGCAAAAAGATTTGCGCCTAAATGCAAAGCGCGTAAGCCCAAATCAAAAAATTTCAAATCGGTTTTAAATTCATCGTCGAAGTCGCCGAGCGCTTGCAGTAATCGCGTCGAATAAATGCCGCATTCCGCGGGGAGACTTGCGATTTTTCGAAATTCGTTCGCGGGATTTTTTTTGAATTCTTTGATGAGTCCGCGCTTCCTTTCGAGAAGAAATCCCGAAGAAATGCAATTTCCTTGAAAAAGAATCCGCGGGGCGAAGGCATCGGCAAAAGGAAATTCGAGACAAAGGTCTGCGGCTGCGTTTAAAAATTCGCTTGTGATTTGAATTTGCGGTTGAATGCAAATCGTCCATTCGGCATCGAGCTTCGGGATGACTTCCGAAAAATTTTCGGCAAAGAACCAACCGAGTGCGCTGTCTTCAATCGGCGGTTGAAAAGATTCATGCGTGAGGACGATAATATCAAATTGATGCTGCATTAGAATTTAAGTCCGAGTGCTACGCGATGTTCTGTTCCCAAATCTTGTGCGAGATACGAAAAGGCGTAGTCGAGAGAAAAGCGATTGCTCGCATAACCTAAGCCCGCGCTGAAAAGGCGAGCGTCATTGGTTTCGTCGGGGCGATCGTTCGAAGAAAAAATTTCTTTCGCATCGCGGGAAAGGTCGAGCCACGTCCGCGAAAAACCGAGACGCGCAAAGAGACTAGTGCCGATGGCATATTCTGCGCCCAAAGAAAGCGCGGGTTCTGCGTATCGTGGAAAGGTCGATTTGGCGTGAACCGTTAAACGCGGAAGCATTCCCGGAATGTAAAATCCCGAAATGTCAAAGGTTTCTTCTAAGCCGTAATCGGTGTCGCCGTCTTTTACATAAGCGCGGAGCATTTTTCCAAAATTTTTCGCTGCTAAACCGAAGCCGAATTTACGAGAAGACGACTGCCAAAGAATTCCCCAATCAAAAGCGAGAGCCATCGCAGTCTGGTCGTCGGATTCGCCCGATAAAAGATCGGTTGCAAATTTAATCGTCGAACCGAATTGAAAGTGGGGAAGCGGAAGCGCAAGAGTGAGAGAGGTGACCGAACTCTGCGGATGATAAGTGTCGCCGGTTTCGTTCCCCGCGTCGTCGTAGCCATCGACGTCTCCGTAGCGAATCCAGCCGTAGCTCGCTTGTACGACCATCGAACCGAAGCGCCGTGCGTAAGCGAGATAGCCTTGGTTATCGGCAAATTCTCCGGTTTGCCACGAAAAGGCAACGGCATTCCGATGATTGGAATCGAGAACGATAACGGCGGGGTTTTGTAGTACGTCGCCCGGATTTGAAGAAGGCATTGCTGCGTTTGCGTTTTCCATTGCTGCGCTTCGCGCACTGAAAAAAGAGCCTAAAAAGGCGAATGCTTCTTCGCCAGAGTCATTTTTTTTGAAGTAAGCCGAGGCTGAACTCGCAAAAATGAGCATTGTAAGTAAAAAAGTCAAACTTTTTTTTAAAAAAATCATGGTTATAATTTACAAAATTCAAAAAGTTTTATATATTTGGTTGCGTCGGGCTAATAGCTCAGTTGGTAGAGCAACGCCCTTTTAAGGCGTGGGTCGAAGGTTCGAGCCCTTCTTAGCTCAGAAAACCGACAATGATGCAAATCATTGTCGGTTTTTCTTTTTTAAACTTGGCAAATGGATCAAAATTATTATATTGATTGAGTCCTTTAACAGGATGGTTCTTATGGTGAAAGAAGATGTAAAAAAGATAATTGAAAACATTCCGCGTTTAATCAAAAATAAGCGCCTTCTTCAGGCGTATCTAAAAGAAAAAGGCTCTTTAGAAGGATTTGACGATAAAAGAGCGAGACTTGTCAAACCGTTATGAATTAAAAAATCGATCGAATGCATACTCGTTTACCACGGATTGTGGAAACGAGTTTTTTATTTGGATTTCTTGGGAGTTACTATCGCCAATTCATTTACCGCTGAATGACGTCGTATAAGGCGTCGCGTTCTACGGGGACAAGGCCTTCGCCGAGGATGAGTTGTCGCATTCTTTCGGGGCTCATGCCGATTGCGGTATCAGCGCCAGCGGCGTGCGTGATTTTTTCTTCCATAATCGTTCCGTCCATATCCGATGCGCCCGCGTGGAGCGCTTTTAATGCGGTCGGAATTCCGGTCTGAATCCAGTATGCTTTGATATGCGGAAAATTGTCCAAGAAAAGTCGCGAAACGGCAATCGTTCGGAGCACATCTTCTTCGGAAGTTTTCTGCTTGACTTTTAAACCGAGAGCATTTTTATCGGGATGATAAACGAGAGGAATAAATGCAAAAAATCCCGGCGCTTCGTCTTGTAAATTGCGGAGCATTTCCATGTGATCGAGGCGATCTTCAATTTTTTCAATATGCCCGAAAAGCATAGTCGCATTGGTCGGGATTCCCATTTTATGCGCTTGGCGATGAACTTCTAACCATTCAGCTCCCGTTTCTTTTTTGCCGCAAATTTTATGGCGAATTTCTTCGCCCAAAAGTTCTGCGCCGCCGCCGGGGAGCGCGTCGAGTCCTGCATTTTTCAAATCTTGTAACACCGCTTGAACCGGGCGATTCGAAAGTTTTGCAAAATGGCAAATTTCAACCGCGGTAAAGGCTTTTAAATTGACACCGGGGAATTTTTTCCGCAGCGATGCAAGCATTTCTAAGTAATATTCAAACGGATGATCGGGATGAAGTCCACCGACGATATGCAATTCTTTTGCCCCTTGATCGACTGCGGCGCGGGCTTTTTCTTCGACTTGTTCCAAAGTCCAATCGTATGCGTTCGCATCGGTCTTTTTGATTTTTGAAAACGAGCAGAAAGAACAATGCAAAATGCAGACATTCGTATAATTGATTTGGCGATTGTTAACCCAAAAAACATTTTTTCCGTGTCGGCTTTCTTTTTCGGCGTTGGCGCGGGTAGTAAGCTCTTCGAGCGGCGAATGCAAAAATAAATCCAAAGCTTCTTCTTTTGAAATGCGCATACAGAATCCTTTTTTAGGTCATTTTATTTTGCGTTTAAAATAGAAAATCAGCGGTGAATTTTTCGGAAAAAGTGATGATTTGCAATTTACTCAAGAAATGTTTGCAAAAAAATGGGAGAAACCGTATTTTATTTTTATTTTTGTGAAGAATTGAGTGGAATATGAATATACTAACGTCCGATATTTCCTTTTTTATTTGCACGATTGCAGTGCTTTTGTACTGCGTCTTTTATTATTACAATGGAAAATCTCCGCAAAGGGCACGCAGCCGCGTTTTTGAAATTTTAATGTTCAATATGCTCTTCGCATCGATTTCTGCGCTCGTATGCGAAATTCTCGATTTCTTTCATTCGCCCGAAGAAAATTTCTTTAATTATATGCAAGAATTTTTCTTGACGAGTTATTTTGTTTTTCATTCGTTGCTTGCGCCGTTCTTTGCGCTTTATGTGGTTCTCGTCAATAACTGGGGCGAGTTGAAAAGTTTAAAGGGAATGATTTTATTTATTTCGCCTGCGCTTTTCCTCGAAATTTTTGTGCTCACCAATCCGCTGACGGGTTTCGTCTTTTATTATCAAGACAATGTGATTTTTACGCGCGGCCCGATGGAATTATTGATTTACGCCGAAGCGGTGGGCTATTTAGCGTTTACGGTTCGCCAGATTTTAATTTATAAAGCGGTTTTAATCAAAAGCAATTTTGTGGCGCTTTGCTTTTTTATCGCGTGCTCGTGCTTTGGCGTTGCGGTTCAATTTTTTTGCCCGTGGTTTAAGCTTGAACTTTTCGCTGAAGCGCTTTCGCTTTTGGGAGTTCTCCTTTTAATTGAAAAAGAAGATGCGCATACCGATGTGATGACGGGCGTTTACAATCGGCAAATGTTTATCGCCGACAATAAACGGCACATTCAATCAGGGCGCAAGTACGTGGTGATGGTCATTACCCTCGCGAATTTTAAAATGTTTTTGCGCATGGTAAACGGCGAAAGTTTAAATGATGCAGTTCGCGAAATTGTTTTTTGGGTGATGAGAAATATCCAAGGAACGGTTTATCGCATTGAGCAAGATCGCATTGCGGTGATTACGACGGCGAGCCGTTTAGAATGCGATAATTTTGCGGCAAATTTCCGTGCGATGATGCAATCGCGAAATTTCTTTGAAGACAAATCTCTTGTGCTTTCGACAAGCATCGACATCGTTTCGGTGCCGAGTGAAATCGATAGCGTTGAACTTTTGGTAGAACTTGGCGACGAAGATCGCGGTTCGGTAAATTCGGGATTTTTATTACACCGCGAAGAGCATATTGAAAAAGTAAAACGCCGCGTCGAAATCGAAAAGATTTTGCAAAAAGCGATTCAGAATAAATCGTTCGAAGTTTATTATCAGCCGATTTGGAATGCGGAAACGGGAATGTTCGATTGCGCCGAAGCTTTGGTGCGCCTTTTCGATGCGAATAACGGAAGCATTTCTCCGCGAGAATTTATTCCCATCGCAGAACAAAACGGCATGATTGGCGAAATCGGCGGCATCGTTTTCAGTAAAGTCTGCGAATTTTTACGCGCTGCGGAGCCCAAAAAATTTGGCTTAAAATATGTGGACGTCAATTTGAGCGTCTTCCAACTTTACTTGGAAAATACCGATATTCTTTTTAAAAATGTGATGAGTAAAAATGGCATCTCCGCAGATCAAATTCATTTGGAAATTTGCGATTCGGAAATGTTTAGCGAAGACGCCGTTGTGCAAGCGCATTATCAAAAATTGCGCGAACTTGGATTTGTATTCTCGCTCGATAATTTTGCGATGGGCTACGCGAATTTAATCCAAGTCATTCAGAAGCAATATCAGCATTTAAAACTTTCGGAATCGCTCTTGCAAAACGCGGAGCAACCCGAAATGAAACAGCTCCTTTTTGAAGTTACGAACTTGGTGAGAAAATTCCGATTTGACGTTGTGCAAAAAGGAGTTGAAACGCAAAAACAATTAGAAATGGTTTTGGAAGCGGGCGCAAATAAAATTCAAGGATTTTATTATTCAAAACCGTTAGAAGCGCACGCTTTTGTCGAATTTATTCGCAATCAAAATGCGACTACGAATCCCGTTCATATTTAGAATTTCATTTTTCAAATTCAATTTATTTTGAAAATTTTGCATAAAAAAAGTCCCGCTTGCGCGGGACTTTTTGCATTGTAAAATCGGATTAGATTTTTGCCAATTTCTTGAGAAGAGCCGCTTTGTCGGTCTTTTCCCAAGTGAAGCGTTTGCCTTCGCGACCGAAGTGTCCGAGCGCTGCGGTTTCGACGTAGCCAGGTTTCTTCAAATCGAGCATCTTGATAAGACCAGCCGGCGAAAGATCAAAGACTTTCTGCACGATGTCTTCGATTTTTGCATCGGCGATTTTTCCAGTTCCGAATGTGTTGACGAGAACAGAAACCGGTTTGGAATAGCCAATCGCATAAGCGATTTGCACTTCGGCGCGGTCTGCGATTCCTGCTGCGACGATGTTCTTTGCCACATAGCGGGCAGCGTAAGCGCCGGAGCGATCGACTTTACTCGGATCCTTTCCGCTGAAAGCGCCACCGCCGTGACGTCCCATACCGCCGTAAGTGTCGACGATGATTTTGCGGCCGGTTAAACCGCAGTCACCGTGCGGACCGCCGACGACAAATTTGCCGGTCGGATTGACCAAGAAGCGAGTCTTCTTGTCGAGAAGTTTTGCCGGAATCACTTTCTTGATGAGTTCTTCGATAATCGTCTTTTCGATTTGCGCATGGGTGAGTTCTTTGCCGTTCACCTTCGGATCGTGCTGCGTGCTAATGACGACAGTGTCCACGCGGACTGGCTTATTTTCTTCGTCATATTCCACGGTGACTTGGCTCTTGGCATCCGGACGGAGCCATTTGATTTTTCCCGATTCGCGGAGATCTTGAATCTTCGCCATGAGTTTATGCGCAAGAGAAATCGGAAGCGGCATAAGTTCCGGCGTTTCGTTCACTGCGTAACCGAACATCATTCCTTGGTCACCAGCGCCTTGCTGGTCATCTTTTTTACCGACGGCTGCTTTCGCATCAACTCCTTGAGCAATATCCGGCGATTGCTTATCCACGGCGACGATAACGGCGCAGCTCTTCGAGTCAAATCCTAAATCCGGATTGTTATAACCGATTTTTTCAATCGCTTTGCGGGCGAGAGTTTGGTAATCGAGTTCGGCTTTTGTTGTGATTTCGCCCGAGATAACGACGAGACCCGTGTTCACGAGGGTTTCGCAAGCGACGCGGCTGTCTTTATCAGCGGCGAGGGCGGCATCCAAAATGGTATCCGAAATTTGGTCTGCGACCTTGTCCGGGTGACCTTTCGAAACGGATTCAGAGGTAAAAAGATAATGAGCCATGGTTTTCCTTTCTTTTAATTCTATGCATAAATATAGAAAAATGCATAAAGTCTGGCAACGTAAAATGTTTTTGCCATTCATTTTTTACGCATTCTAGTTTTTGCATTTTCTATTTTGCGGATATGAAACTCGCAGAATTTTCAAATTGGTTAGATGCGCTGCTCGTGCCCGCGGCATTTCGGGATTATTGTGTCGATGGACTTTGCGTCGAAGCTTCCGCAGAAGTTTCCCGCGTAGTGACCGGCGTAAGCTTTCGCGACCGTTTAATCGACCGCGCCATCGAAGAAAAAGCGGATTGCATCATCGTGCATCATCCGAACGGATTTTGGAAAAGTGAATCGCAAATTCCGGTGGGACATTTTGCGGAACGTTTGCAGAAACTTTTTACGCATGGCATTTCGCTTTACGGTTTTCATCTGCCGCTCGATGGACATTTTGAAATCGGCAATAATGCGCAAATTGCAAAAGCATTAAAACTTAAAATCGTTCAAGGCTTTATGCAAGAAGGCGAGCGGACGATTGGAATCATCGCCGATGCCGAAGCGCCACTTTCTAAATCGGAATTTTTAGACCGCATCCAAGCGGGATTTGCTCACGGTTATCAGCATTCTTTTTTATTCGGAAACGAGAAAATTCAGCGGGTAGCTATCTGCAGCGGAAGCGGGGCAAACGGAATTGACGAAGCGATTCGTTTGGGCGCCGACGCTTTCATCACCGGCGAAATCAAAGAAGCGGTTCCGATTACCTGCGAAGAATTGGGATTCAATTTAGTGAGTTGCGGACATCATCGGACAGAAATTTTTGGAGTCCGCGCTCTCGCCGAAAAAATTTCTGCAGAATTAAAAATTCCCGCAAAATTTATCGATTTGGATAATGAAGTTTAAGAAAATTTAGCCGAAAAAATTTTTCAAAATTTCCATTCAAATTTTCGCAAAAAAATTCTTCTATATTCAAAAAAGTAAAATGAAAAACGCCCGACTTCGTCGGGCGTTTTCTGACTCAAATCGAAAATCGATTAAAGCTTGTCGTTGGAGCCGAGCACATCCATAATCTTGTGGATGTACATCTTCTTCATATTTTCACGAGCCGGCTTGAGATATTGACGCGGGTCAAAGTGTTCCGGATGTTCGTCAAAGTACTTGCGGATTGCAGCAGTCATCGCCAAACGAGAGTCGGAGTCGATGTTGATCTTGCAAACTGCAGACTTTGCAGCTTCGCGGAGCTGTTCTTCTGGAATGCCAACTGCATCCGGGAGCTTGCCGCCGTGAGCGTTGATGGTATCCACTTCTTCTTGCGGAACAGAGGACGAACCGTGAAGAACGATCGGGAAGCCCGGGAGCTTCTTTTCGATTGCGTGGAGAACGTCGAAAGCAAGAGGAGGAGGAACGAGCTTGCCCTGAGCGTTACGAGTGCACTGTTCCGGCTTGAACTTGTATGCACCATGAGAAGTACCGATGGAGATAGCGAGAGAATCGCAACCAGTACGGGTTGCAAAGTCAATCACTTCTTCCGGCTTCGTGTAGTGAGAAACTTCAGAAGCAACTTCGTCTTCCACGCCAGCGAGAACACCGAGTTCTGCTTCGACGGTCACGTCGAACTTGTGAGCGTATTCAACAACCTTCTTGGTGAGGGCGATGTTTTCTTCGTACGGAAGAGAAGAACCGTCGATCATCACAGAAGAGAAACCGTTGTCAATGCAATCCTTGCAGAGTTCAAAGGTATCGCCGTGGTCGAGGTGGAGAACGATCTGCGGATGAGCGCAGCCGAGTTCCTTGGCATATTCCACTGCGCCCTGAGCCATGTAGCGGAGGATGGTGCCGTTGGCGTAGTTACGTGCGCCCTTCGAAACCTGCATGATCACCGGAGACTTGGTTTCAACAGCTGCTTGGACGATAGCCTGCATCTGTTCCATTGTGTTGAAGTTGAAAGCCGGAATGGCATAGCCACCCTTCACAGCCTTTGCAAACATTTCCTTGGTGTTAACCAAGCCGAGTTCCTTGTAAGAAACTGCCATTGTTTTACCTCGTTTTAGTTGTGGCGTATTGCTACGCCGTTTCGTTAGACAGAAGTCAATGTAGAAAATTTCCTTTGCGAAAGAGGAATTTTTGGATAAAAAGTGAGAAGACTTGGATAAAAGTCCAAGAAGAAACGGAAAAATTTCAAATTTCCGTTTCAAATTGAAACGCTTTTCGAAAAAATGCCGAAATTTGCGGAATTTTCAAAAATTTTATGCGATGGCATGGCTTTTGCAAAAGAAGGCGTGGAAAATTTTGAGTCGAGTCCGTTCGGGCTCGGGAGGTTTTTATGGAAGAATTTTCAAATGATTCGCAAAAGGTTCTTGCCAAAGCGCAAGAATTGATGGACAAAAAATCGCACTCGTATTTGGGCGTGGTTCATTTGGCGTATGGACTTTTGGAAGCGCCGGATGCGCGATTAAAAAATTTATATCGGGCGAAAAAAGCAAACATCAAAGAGATGGAAGGAAAGTTGGCGCCTTTCATCGATTCGGTTCCGAAATTGGTTGAAGTCAATCCGGATGCAGGTCGCCCGGACAATGATCTTTCGCGTGTGCTTCGCGCAGCAATTCAAGAGGGACGTAAAACGTCGCAGGCGGCAAGCCCGAGCGATATGTTGATTTCGCTCATGCGATTTGCCGAAGAACGTCGCGTTGCAAAAATTTTTGAAGACGCACTCGGTAGCGCCGAAGTCGTGGAAACGTGGCTTTCGGATCCGATGAGTGCAGCGGCAGTCGCCGAAGAAGAATCGCCTTTAAAACTTTATGGGCGTGAACTTGTTTCGCTTGCCGAAGAAGGAAAACTCGATCCGGTCATCGGGCGTGAAGAAGAAATTCGTCGGGTGATTTTAATTCTTTCGCGGAAAACGAAAAATAATCCTGTTCTCGTCGGGGAACCGGGCGTGGGCAAAACCGCTATTGTCGAAGGGCTTGCGATGCGTATTCACAAGGGCGATGTTCCCGATGCGTTAAAAGGCAAAAAACTTTTCTCGCTCGATTTGTCGGCTTTGATGGCGGGCGCAAAATACCGTGGCGATTTTGAAGAACGCTTGAAAAATGTGTTAACCGCTTTGGAAGAAGATGGCAATACTCTTCTCTTTATCGATGAATTGCACACGATTGTCGGCGCTGGAAAAACCGAAGGCAGTATGGATCTTGGAAATATGCTCAAGCCGAAACTTGCCCGCGGAGAATTGCACTGCATCGGTGCGACGACGACGCAGGAATATCGTCGTTACATCGAAAAAGACGCGGCGCTTGAACGTCGTTTTCAACCGGTTTCTGTTTTTGAACCGAGTCCGGATGAAGCGATTTCCATTTTGCGCGGCGTGAAAGAAAGTTTTGAATCGCATCATGGTGTGCGCATTCACGATGATGCGATTGTCGCCGCCGTGAAACTTTCAAATCGTTACATCGCCGACCGTTTCTTGCCGGATAAAGCAATCGACTTAATCGATGAAGCCGCAAGTATGGTGAAAACGCAGCTCGATACAGTGCCCGAAGAATTGGACAATCTGCAGCGCAAAGAGTTGCAGTTAAAAATCGAAGAGCAAGCGCTAGCCAAAGAATCGGATGAGAAAAGCAAGAAGCGTCTTGCAGAACTCAAAGAGGAACTGACGACGACATCGGCTGCAGTCTCGGTGATGCAATCGAAATGGCAAGAACGCCGTGCGAAATTTAACGAATTGAAAAATGCGAAGGAAAGTCTTCACAAAGCCCGCGAAGAAATGGAACAAGCGGAATCGCGTTACGATTTGAATCGGGCTGCGGAACTCAAGTACAACACGATTGTCAATTTGGAAAAGAAAGTGCGAGAACTCGAAGAAGCTTCGCGCAAGGATTCGGAAAATGGTGAACTCACTCAAGAAGTTACCGAAGAAACGATTTCGCAAGTGGTGAGCCGTTGGACGGGAATTCCGGTGACGCGGCTTCGTGAAACGGAACGTGCAAAACTTTTGCATTTGGACGAACGTCTCCACGAACGCGTGATCGGGCAGGACGCTGCAGTGTCCGCGGTTTCGGAAGCGATTCTTCGGAATCGTAGCGGACTCTCGCGGGAAAACGCACCGGTCGGAAGTTTCCTCTTCCTCGGGCCGACAGGCGTTGGTAAAACGGAACTTGCAAAAGCTCTTGCCGAAGAACTCTTCGACAGCGAAAGTGCGATGATTCGTATCGATATGAGCGAATACATGGAAAAGCATTCTGTGTCGCGTTTAATCGGTGCGCCTCCAGGATATGTGGGCTACGAAGAAGGTGGTCAGCTCACGGAAGCTGTTCGCACGAAGCCTTATTCTGTCGTGCTTCTCGACGAAGTGGAAAAAGCGCATCCCGATGTGTTCAACGCACTTCTCCAAGTTTTGGATGACGGGCGTTTAACCGATGGAAAAGGCCGCACGGTCAATTTCAAGAATACGCTCATTCTGATGACGTCAAATCTCGGCTCGGACTTGTTTGCAAACGGTGCAAACAACGTCACCTTAGACGATGTGATGCCGCGGCTCAAAGGATTCTTCAGACCGGAATTTTTGAACCGCTTAGACGAAGTGCTGCTCTTTAAGAGTCTTTCGAAAGAAGAAATTTTCCGCATTGCGGGACTCAAATTCAAAGACTTGGCAAAGCGCGCAGCCCGCGAAGGATTCATCGTCAAAGCGACCGATGCCGCATTGCACGCCATCGCAGACAAATCGTATAATCCGGAATTTGGCGCACGTCCGATTCAACGTTTCCTCGAACACGAAGTGGAACGCAAACTTTCTCGCGCGATCATCAGCGGGGAAGTGAAGCCGGATGTTCCTTGTACGGTCGATTTCCAAAATGGAAATTTCGTCATCGCATAAGGCAAAAATTCTCAGTGAAAAAACGAAAAAGACTCGGAGAAATCCGGGTCTTTTTTATTTTTAAATTATGCAAAGAAAAATTGCAATTCTTTTGGCGACATTTAACGGCTCAGCCTATTTGCGCGAGCTTATTCATTCGATTTTAGCGCAAAAAGAATCTGCGTTTACACTTTACATTTCCGATGATGATTCGTCGGACGATACGCCGAAAATTTTAGAAGAATTTGCGAAAAATTTTCCGGAAAAAATTATCCTATTGCATCTTGAAAAAAGAAGCGGTGGCGCTTGTGCCCATTTCTTGCAAATGCTTGCGTATGTGGACGCGGACATTTATCTTTTTGCGGATCAAGATGATATTTGGGAAGAAAATCATCTGCAAAAATTGCTCGCCGCCTACGAAGAAAATAATGCAAAAAATTTGCAGCCGCTTTTAGTTTTCTCGGACATGAGCGTCATCGATGCTTCGGGAAATTTGCTTGCTCCTTCTTTTTTAAAGCTCGAAAAATTGCCGCAGAAAGTGCTTCCGCCGCATTTTTATTTTGTGCAAAATAATATCTCGGGCTGTGTCATGCTTTTTAATGCGGCATTAAAAAATTTGGCGTTGCACGATGAAAAAAAATTGACCGAAAATTTATCGCTCGTTCCAATGCACGATGCGTTTCTCGCGGTAACGGCTGCCGAATTCGGAAAAATTATTTTTGTCCATTCGCCGCTACTCAAATACCGCAAACATGCGAAAAATTCTCTCGGCGTTCAAGCGGTAACGCAAGTGTCGCATATCGCAGAACGCTTTCAAAAACAGCGCAGCGATTTCTTGCGGGCCGAAAATTTTGCCGCATTTTTTGTTGAATATTTTGAAAAAAAATTGCCCGAAAAAGAAAGAAGAATCTTGGAGAAATTTTCCAAAATTTCATCGCAGAAAAAAATTTTGCGTTGGAAATTTCTTGCGCAAAATGGATTTTTAAAAGCGGGAATTTTTCGCCGCATTGCGCAGTTGATTCGTTGGTAAATTAAAATCCCATGATTGTATAAGCGCCGACGCGGACGCGGTCATTGTTTTTATCTTGCAAAATGCCGATGGCGATTTCGCCCATAACTTGCAAATTCGGAAGAATTCCCATTTGAACGCGCGGGACAAGATCCACCATAAAATCTTGCTTCATATTGCCAAAACTTCCCGACGATTCAATTCCCATCATCGCGAGAATCGCTTTGGTAAATTTGAATTGCGGTGTAATGCCAAATGCAAATTCTGCGCCACCGCCATCGCTTACGATGCGATCAAAAAATCCAAGACGCACTTCGTAAAGGGTGGAAAAAATCCGAGAGACCGGTTGCAACGTCGCATACGAAAAGACGAGTCCCGAACCGCGGTCGGTGCCAATGCCAAATAAAAAATCTGCTTCGATGGTGGAGTATTCAAAGACGCGGTATTTTGTGCCGAGAGTCATATAACTTTGCACGGATTCCAAATCGTCTTCGGTGTCAAATAAAAGTTTTCCGCCGATTTCCCAATAATCGCTAATCGCTAGTTGCGCATTTAATGGCAAGTAAGCGTCTTCTTCGTAATTCGTGTAAAATCCTGCGCCGAGAGACATGCGGTCGCGGGTCATAAATTCGGGGCCGAATGTGTAACGCGTATCCCAAATGCGGTCAAGTGCAAACGCCGAAACGGCAGTGAATGCCAAAAGAAAAAGGATGCTTTGAAAAATGCGTTTCACAAAATAAAATTAGAAAATTTATCGGTTGAGAGTTGCCGCCCACGATTCGGTAAGCCGCGAAAGAATTTCGGTTCGAATTTTATCGACGAAGGCGGTGCGTTCTTCGGGGCGAATAATTTTTTCTTGATTCACAGAAAAGGGAATCGGTTCACCGTCAGGAGAAAGGGCGAATACGAGATCGCCGCGGATGCGTAATGTATCGGCCGATAAAATCTGCAACAGATTTTTTCCGATTTCTAAATGAGAATGCAGCTGCAAATCGGTTTCTCCCGGAGAAATGGCGAGCGCAGAATCTTTCCAATCAAAAGGTAACGCAGCGAGGCTATTTAATTTCGCTTCGCCGTGAGCGGAACGCAGCCAAATCGTATCTGTCGAAGGATTCTGAACTTTTGTTTCTAACGAAAAATACAGAACGCCGAGACTATCGGGGAGAATGCCTTTTGCGATATTTTGAATGAGCAAAATCATTTTTGGATTCGGAACGATGCCGCCGAGAGAACCGCCTGAAAATTTTTCCAGATGAACTTGTGCGGAATCAAAAGAGGCGCCGCGGAGTTCTAATTTACATTGGCGAAGAATGCTTGCGGCTTGAACTTTCCGCGATGCTGCGCAGTTCAAAAGACATACAGCGATGCCGCAGAGAAAAATTCCGAATAAAATTTTTTTACAAGAAAATGCCATAGAGAAAATTTAACAAAAGAATTTTTGGCAGAATAAATTGATTGCAATTTCCGATTGTAAAATATCTAAAATTTCATCGGGAATGAATACTTCATTTCAAAATCAAAACAAAGATTCCATCAAAATTCCCGCCATTTTTTGTGGCGATATTTTTTGCAAATACGCTTGATTCATTTCGATTTCAAAGCCGATGTATTTTTCGGGCGGAAAAATTTTTCGAAGAGCGGTCGTGAGTCCGTCGTTTTTCCCTTGATACGGATAATTTTTTCGAACGCGCAAATCAGGCGCAATGAGAATTAAATTTTTTTGAATTTTTTTGGCAAGAGCAGATTCTTCTTTTCGGCTCGGGTCGTATAAAATTCCCAAATCGGCGTTTCGAATTTCACCGTTTAATTCGGGAGTAAAACTGTGAATCGATAAATGCAAAATTTCAGCGTTCGGATTTTCTAATTCATTTTTTATTGACTGCAAAAAATTTCCGCGGTATTCGTTAAAATATTCTTTGAGTTTTTGTTTGATTTCTAAAGGCTCGTCTTCGCTAAATTCCGAAAAGCGATGATTGCGATTGGAATTGCGGTTCAAGTCAATTGCTAAGCGAGAAAATTTTCCGGCGATTGAAAATTTCGGAGCTAAAATTTTTTGAAGCGCAAAAAAAACTTCAAGCGCTCCGATATCGTATCCGCGATGAGTTTTCAAAATTTCTTGCGCAGAATCATTTTGAAATTTCGCAGATAGATAATCTGGAATGGCGTTTGAAGCGTGCTCGCAGCTTAAGAAAACACTTTTGTTTAAGCTACTCATAAAGTGAATTTTCAGAAAGGCATTTCGCGAGTTTCGAATATTCAAGAATGAAATTTTCGCGACTTGGATTTGCACCCAATTTTTTCACTAACGCAGAAGCGAGAGTGCCGCGCGATAAAATTTTTTCTAAAACGCTTTGCGATTCTTTAGAAATATTTTCGCGCACACGATTGAAAATAAATTTCAAAAGTTCCGACGCTTTCATCGAATCTTTTTGAATGCCGAATAATTGCAAATATTTTTTGTCGGAAATTTCTGCGCTTTCGGCATCCTTTACAGTTGCAAATAAAATTTTCACCAAGCGTCCTGTTTCAAAAGCTTGCTGCTCTTTTTCGCTCGCAAAAATTCCGTTTGCAAAGGCTTTTAAAAATGCCATTTCAAATTCGGCGATGGCGACATCTGCTTTCGGGCATTCTTGAATATCGACTAAGCGAATTTCAATGGCGCCACGGTCAAAGCGGGCGATGGCTCCGCGGCTATTTAAGAAGAAATGATTCAGCAAATGATCGGTATCAAAAGGCGCAATGTCCTTTTTGATTTTTTCAAAAATCACTTTGTTGTAATCGCTTTCGGTAAAGACCGCTTCGGGAATCACTTGCCCAGTAATGCTCGGAATTTTTTCTTGATTGTGACGATACGTTTCGATGCGCGCATCTTTATAACCGGTAAATTTTCCGTCTAAATACGGGCTCGATGCAGCAATCGCTGGGATTAACGGCAAAAGTAAACGAATCGCTGCGTGTAAAATTCCAAATTCTTTATCGCCTTGAAAAGACACATTCAAATGCGTCGATTGTAAATTTGCCCAACCGTGTCCGCGGCAATCAAAAATACGATTATACGCTTCGTAAATTTCGTTGCAATCGTAAGGCCAAAGTTTTGTTTCGCACATCGGATCCATAAACGGATGCGCTGCTGTTGGCAAAAGTTCTGCGTTTACACTTTTTAATTTTTCGTTCGCGGCTAAAATTTCATCGTGAAATTTTTTAGACCAACCGACAAAACTCTTTGCGGGTTCGGCGCATTTAAATTCCAAAACATGGGCGACAAGTTCATTCGAAAGTCCGACAACGCCGTGTTCTAAGTCCGATAAATTTTCGCCTTTTTCGTCTTTTCCTAAAACGACATCGACGCAAGGATTTACTTTGCCTGTTTCTTTGGAAACAATCATGTATTCGAGTTCAAGCCCAAAGCGTTCAAATAAATGAAAAGGAGAGTCCATAAAGCTTAAACCTCTTAGATAATGTACGAATCAATTCCGTGATGTTGTAATAAACGCTGCTGCGCCGAATTCATGCGTTCTTCAATTCGATGGCGAAGCGAATGCATCACCGTCAAATAAAGTTTTTCGCCGCCGAGTTGATCTTCGACGCCATCATCGATACTAGGATTGTCGTTGACTTCAATCACCATCGGCTTTCCGTTGACTTCTTTTAAATCAACTCCGTAAAGCCCGTTTCCGATTAAAGAAGCGACACGCAACGCGGCTTTGATAATTCCGTGCGGAACTTCATCGAGCGGCACGCAGTCGTAAAGTCCGCAGACATCGTCTTTATTTTTCGAATTCCAGTTGTAAATTTGCCAGTGATCTTTTGCCATGTAATAGCGGCAAGCGTAAAATGGGCGACCGTCCAAAATGCCAATTCGCCAGTCAAAATCTGTCGGCGTAAATTCTTGTGCGATAATCAAATCGCTGCCTTCAAACATTTTATCGAGTTGCTCTTGCAATTCTTTTTCGTCTTTGACTTTTACAACGCCCATCGAAAAACTCGAATCCGGCGCTTTTAAAATCATCGGGAATCCGATTTCTTTCGAAAGTTCGTGGCGGTTTTCGGAATGTGCAATAATCGTATGCGGCGCAGGAATTTTTCCAACGGTCATAAGTTCTTGCAAATACACTTTATTTGAGCAGCGCAAAATGCTATCGGGATCATCGATGACCGCAATGCCTTCGGATTGAGCGCGACGTGCAAAAGCGTAAGTATGATGGTTCACATTTGTCGTTTCACGAATGAAGAGCGCATCAAATTCGCCGACGCGGTGATAATCTTTTTTCGTAATCAGTTCCACGCGAAAGCCTGTCTTTTCGGCGGCGCTAATAAACTTTTGAATCGCCTTGGCATTGGACGGCGGTTCTTTTTCTTCGGGGTTTACAAGAATTGCTAAATCGTATAAATATTCATCGTTATGAGGCGACGCAAATCGATTTTTATCAAAGTAATCTTTTGCAAATTCATCGACCATTTCCAAATGCGATTCGGGAATTTCGTTCACGCAAATCGGGCGAATGCTTTGGATAAACCATTTTTGTTTGAACACAAAATGGGCGCGCAAAAGGGGCGCTTGGAAAAGTCGATAAAGTTCCTGCGAAAGTTCCAAATAATGCGGCGAAACATTTTGTCCAAAATAAATGGACAAAGTAAATTCGGTGCTCGTCAATTTTTTTAAACTGCGCTGAATCAAATCATCAATTTCATCGGTGATATTTTTGACGACTGCAGGCGCTTTAAAATCGCGAATGCTTTTTACATTCGGAATCACTTTGTGTCCGCGGGCTTCTGCTAAAAGCGAAACGTAATAACCTTTGCTTTGGTAGCTGTAATCTTTGCACAAATTAAAAACGCGGACATTTCGCATTTTCGTGTAATCGGTGTTTGTGAGGTAATCCTTTGCCGAAACGATGTTGACTTCAGATACGTGAAACTTCCAATTTTTCGGGTTATTGACAACGATAATCTTTTTCATTTTTTCTTCGGTTGTACGGCAAGTATTAAACTGTCGTAGGTTAAAATTCCAAGTAAAATACTGTGAACAAGTCGGTTGCGTTCAACAGCGTAATAGTTATTGTTGGCGATAGGATTTGTGCTATCGGGATCAGCGATTAAGAATTTTTTTTCTTCGTTCTCGCCATAGACAACAATGAAATGTCCCATCGGTTCACCGTGAATATCATCGTAAACAGACATATTTTTTTCGTTTGTATATTCACGTTTGCTTTGATACAAAAAAGTCGTCGAAACTCCTGTGATTAAAGGAATATCTTTTTTGAAATATCTGTCAAAAAGTCCGGGCTTAAAATCTTTTAAGTTGACAATTCCGCCCGCTTCGATAAAACGCAAATACGCTTTGATGGCGATGCGCAATTTGACTTTCTTTTTCGCAGTATATTCAAGTTCTAATTTATGATACAATTCATTCATCGGCAAATCGACCCAAGTCGGATCAAAAATTTCCAGGTTCACCGAATGAATGGTGGCATCAAATCCGCGTTTTAAAGCGTCAAGCCCTAAAAATACGCCTAACGTGCCCCCGCCTTCGAGCATTTCAATTTCGGAAATGAGTTTGGGCAAAGAAATTTTGTAGCCATAATGATTATAAATGGCGTGTAAGCTTGTTGGCCCACAAGTGACGTCATCGGGTTGAGGAAGAATTTTCACTTTCATCATCAAAACCGTGAAGTAAAAGTTGTTTTTATTGCAAATAATCTATAAAATTTTGCAAAAAATGTAAAACGAGAAATAAAAAAGGAAAGGGAGCAAAAATTGCTCGACTTTCCTAAAATCAATTAACTAAAAAGACCTTTCACCTTTTCGAGAAGGCTATCGTCTTTTGCCGTATCCTTGTCTTTGCGGAGTTCGGCGAGTTGCTTGTAAAGATCTTTTTCTTTCGAAGTTAAATCCGTTGGAATTTGCGTTTCCACTTCGACGAAAAGATTTCCGCGGCTGCTTGCGCCACCATTTAATTCCGGAAGGCCTTGAGCCTTTAAGCGGAAAACGGCACCGGGTTGCGTTCCTGCAGAAATTTTAATCGAAACTTCGCCACCGTCCAAAGTCGGGATGCGTTGCGTTCCGCCGAGGGCGAGTTTATAAACGGGGATTTCGATTGTGCAATGCAAATCGGAACCTTCGCGCATATAAAAGTCGTCTTTCTTTTCAGCGATGACGACGAGCAAATCTCCCGAAGCTCCGCCGCGCGGTCCGCAATGACCTTCTCCGCGGAGTTTCAGATATTGTCCTTCGGCAATTCCTTCCGGAATTTTAATCGAAATCGTTTCTTCTTCGAGAACGCGACCTTCTCCATGACAATGTGCACACGGCTTTGCGATGACTTCGCCAGTTCCGCCGCAATTTGTACACGGCGATTCGCTCACCATCTGGAAGAACGATCGGGTGACATGACGGACTACGCCCGAGCCTTTACAAGTGGGGCAAGTTTCAACGCCTTCGCCGCCTTTGCCTGCGCATTCCGTACACGGTGCATAGCGTTTTAAGCGCACTTTTTTCGTCGTGCCCGAAAGAATTTCTTTGTAGGAAAGGGCGATTTTAATCTGCAAATCTTGACCGCGAGGTGGACCTTGTCTGCGGCTGCCGCGCGATGAAGAATGGAAGCCTCCAAAGCCTCCGCCGAAAATATCGCCGAATTGGCTGAAAATATCTTCGAAGTTGCTGAATCCGCCGCCGAATCCTCCAGGACCGCCTGCGCCACCGGGCATCGCATGTCCGAATTGATCGTACTGAGCACGCTTCTTCGGATCCGAAAGGACCTCGTAAGCTTCCGCCGCTTCCTTGAATTTTTCTTCGGCTTCTTTGTTGCCCGGATTTTTGTCCGGATGATACTTGATGGCGAGCTTCTTGTACGCGTGCTTAATATCTTCAGCACTGGCGTCTTTGGCAACGCCTAAAACTTCGTAGTAATCTCTTTTCTCAGCCATAATCAAACTCTCTTCTTGTGAAATTCAAAATTAAAATTCAAAATGAGCAAAAAAGGATTTTCCCCTCTGGAGAGGGAAAAATCCTGTGTTTTCAACCAAGGAGAATCATTAATTCTTCTTGTCGTCATCGACGACAGTATAGTCTGCATCGATAGGACCGTCGCCCTTCTTGCTTTCGCTCTTCGGAGCTTCGCTATGCGGAGCAGAAGATGCGCCTGCGTTCGGAGCGCCTTGTGCGGCACCGGCCATCGAACCGAGCATGTTCTGGAGTTTTTCAACAGCTGCATCGATTTCGGCCTTCGAACCATTGTCCTTCTTATCCTTGATTTCTTGGATAGCGGCTTCGAGCTGGCTCTTGGTGTCGGCAGGAATCTTATCGCCGACTTCCTTCAACTGCTTTTCTGCCTGATAGACAATTTGTTCTGCCTTGTTCTTCGCATCTTCTTTTTCGCGGTCTGCTTTATCCTTTTCGGCATTCGCTTCGGCATCTTTCTTCATGCGTTCAATTTCTTCTTCAGAAAGTCCGCTCGAAGAAGTAATCTTAATCGATTGTTCCTTGCCGGATTCTTTATCCTTTGCAGAAACGTGCACAATGCCGTTTGCGTCGATGTCGAAGGTAACTTCAATCTGCGGGATTCCACGTGGCTTCGGGCTGATACCCGTAAGGTCAAAGTGACCGAGGGTGCGGTTATCGCGAGCGTAAGTACGTTCACCTTGGAGCACGTGAATGGTCACTGCAGATTGGTTATCTTCTGCGGTCGAGAAGACTTGGCTCTTCTTGGTCGGAATTGTCGTATTGCGGTCGATGAGCTTCGTCATCACGCCGCCGAGAGTTTCGATACCGAGAGAAAGCGGAGTCACATCCAAAAGCAAGACGTCTTTCACAGACGAATCGCCCGAGAGCACGGCTCCTTGAACTGCAGCACCGATTGCCACGACTTCATCCGGGTTCACTGTCTTGTTCGGTTCCTTGCCGAAGAATTCCTTCACCTTCGCTTGCACAGCCGGAATACGGGTAGAACCGCCGACGAGAATCACTTCGTCGATTTCCGAGAGGCTAAGTCCCGAGTCCTTCAAGCACTTTTCGCAAGGACCGATGGTGCGTTCGACCAAGTGTGCGGTAATCTGATCGAATTTTGCACGGGTGAGAGTCAAATCCAAATGTTTCGGACCTGTAGCGTCTGCGGTAATGAACGGCAAATTGATGTTTGTCGAAGTCGTTGCAGAAAGGTCAATTTTTGCCTTTTCTGCGGCGTCTTTCAAACGTTGCAGAGCCATCTTATCGCTCTTCAAATCAATGCCCGGATTCGACTTCTTAAATTCATCGTTAATCCAGTCGATGATGACTTCGTCGAAGTTATCACCGCCGAGCATTGTATCACCGTTCGTCGCCTTCACGCTGAACATACCGTCATCGATTTCCAAGATGGAAATATCGAAAGTACCACCGCCGAGGTCATACACGGCAACCTTTTCGCTCTTCTTCGAATCCAAACCGTAAGCGAGTGCTGCTGCAGTCGGTTCGTTCACAATACGGAGAACGTCCAAGCCTGCAATTTTACCCGCATCCTTCGTCGCTTGACGTTGCGAGTCGCTAAAGTAAGCAGGAACAGTAATCACCGCTTGAGTTACCGGCTGTCCCAAATAATCTTCTGCGGTTTTCTTCATCGCTTGAAGCACCATTGCAGAAATTTCAGGAGGAGCAAATTCCTTGTCGCCGACTTTCACGCGGACCGGATCGTTACCCGTTCCGACGAGCTTATACGGCATGTGCTTTTCGGCATCGCTGCATTCGCCTGCGCGACGACCCATAAAGCGCTTGATAGAATAAATTGTGTTTTCCGGGTTGGTAATCGCTTGGCGTTTTGCCACGTGACCCACCAAGTGTTCACCGTTCTTGCCAAATGCGACAATGGACGGAGTTGTGCGGAAACCTTCCGCGTTTGCGATAACGACCGGCTTGCCGCCTTCCATCACGGCGACGCAGCTGTTTGTCGTACCTAAGTCAATACCAATAATCTTACTCATAGTAGATTCTCCTTCATTTTTTTCTGCGCTTAGTAAAGCAAAAAGTGTGCCATTTTTACTAAACGTCCAAATTTGATGTTTTTCGCCAATTCATTTTGCGGGTGTTTCATTTTGAAGCAGGACCGGATGAAACGATTACCTTGGCGGTTTTGATAAGTTTGTTCTTCAGCTTATAGCCTTTTTGGAAAACTTGAACGACATGCGATTCGGGAATTGTATCCGAAGGCTGATTCATCAACGCTTCGTGGACATTTGGATCAAAAGGTTCGCCGACAGGATTGAGCTGTTCCAATCCCGCTTCTTTCAAAATTTTTGCAAATTGATCGTGAATCATTTGAATGCCTTTGGCAAAGGAATCATAATCTTTCTGCTTATTATTATCGGGGTGCGCGGCGCGTTCAAAATTATCGAGAACTTCGGAAAGTTTTTCGAGAAGTTTGGCATTTGCCGTTTCGATTAAATCCAGTTGTTCTTTGGCGGTGCGACGGCGGAAATTATCAAATTCAGCCATTAAACGCACGTAGCGGTCTTTGCTTTCGGCTAGTTGCGCTTTTAACGATTCAATTTCGGCTTTTGCTTGGGTCAGTTCGGCATTTGCATCTGCGTTGGATGCTTCTGCGGGCTTTTCGTCTTTTTTTTCTGCGGATTCCGCTGCGGCTTCTGTCGGAGCGGGGGATTCGCTAGACTTTTCTGCAGAATGGATGACTTCTTCTGCAGCCTTCATGATATCTTCGTTTTCTGGATTTTTCTTTTCTTCAGACATATTCTGCCTTGTTTAGTTTAAAGTTTACGAGAAATAAAAAGCAAAATGCGTGCCAATTTCAATTCGTGCGAAATCGGTCTATTTTGAAAATAAAACGTTTAATTCTGAAACAACGCGCCCCGCAGGGGCGCGTTTGCGGATAATGTCTGCGATTTTGCAGAAACAAAAAAAGCGTCGCATAAAATGCGACGCTTTTTTCCACGGAGTAGGATGAATTACATCATGCCGCCCATTCCGCCGCCCATGCCTTGCGGCATCGGAGCAGGCTTGTCTTCTTTCTTTTCTGCGATGACGCAGTCGGTAGAAAGGAGCATCGAAGCGATAGAAGAGGCGTTCTTGAGAGCGGTCTTCGTCACCTTCGCCGGGTCGATTACGCCCGCTTTGATCAAGTCTTCGTAGACATCGGTCTTTGCGTTATAACCGAAACCGTCCTTGCCTTCCTTGACCTTGTTCACGATCACGGAATCTTCGAGACCCGCGTTCTTCACAATCTGACGAAGCGGTTCTTCGATAGCGCGACGAATGATCTTTGCACCGGTCTGTTCATCTGCATTGTTGAACTTGAGCGCATCGATTGCGTCTGCAGCGCGGATGAGTGCTACGCCACCACCCGGAACAATGCCTTCTTCGACAGCAGCACGTGTTGCGTGCATGGCATCGTCCACGCGGTCTTTCTTTTCTTTCATTTCGACTTCGGTTGCTGCACCGACTTTAATCACAGCGACACCGCCAGCGAGCTTTGCCAAGCGTTCTTGGAGCTTTTCGCGGTCGTAATCGCTTGTCGTCGTTTCGATTTGCTTCTTGATTTGACCCACGCGAGCCTTAATCGCAGCAGCGTCGCCAGCACCTTCGACAATCGTTGTGTTGTCTTTGGTAATGGTCACCGATTTTGCGCGACCGAGAACGGTAATCGGAGCGTCTTCGAGCTTTGCACCGGTTTCTTCGGAAACGAGTGCACCGCCGGTGAGAATTGCGATATCTTGAAGCATTGCTTTACGGCGATCGCCAAAGCCCGGAGCCTTGACGGCTGCAACCTTCAAAGTGCCACGAATCTTGTTCACGACGAGAGTGGCGAGAGCTTCACCGTCCACATCTTCGGCGACGATGAGAAGAGACTTGCCTTGCTTTGCAACTTGTTCCAAAATCGGAAGCAAATCCTTCATCGAAGAAATCTTCTTGTCATAGAGCAAGATGAACGGATTTTCGAGGTTGACTTCCATCGTATCGGTGTTCGTTGCGAAATACGGAGAAAGGTAACCGCGGTCAAACTGCATGCCTTCAACCACTTCGAGGGTGGTTTCTGCAGTCTTCGATTCTTCGAGGGTAATGACGCCGTCTTTACCGACTTTTTCCATCGCATCTGCCAAAAGATCGCCGATTTCGGAATCGTTATTCGCAGAAATGGTTGCGACCTGAGCGATGTGTTCCTTGCCGTTAATCTTGACAGCCATCTTGCCGAGCTTTTCGATGACAGCAGCAACAGCTGCGTCCATACCGCGCTTGATGTCCATCGGATTTGCACCAGCTGCGACGTTCTTCAAGCCTTCGCGGGTAATCGCTTGAGCGAGAACGGTTGCTGTTGTGGTGCCGTCGCCAGCGGTATCGCTAGTCTTGCTTGCGACTTCTTTTGCCATTTGAGCGCCGAGATTTTCGTAAGTATCCGAAAGTTCAACTTCTTTTGCAACAGAAACACCGTCTTTTGTGACAGTCGGAGCGCCATAAGACTTGCCGATCATCACATTACGGCCTTTCGGTCCGAGCGTGACCTTCACCGCATTAGCGAGTTGGTCAACACCTTTCATCAAACTTTCACGAGCTGCAACATCAAACTTCAACTGTTTAGCCATTTTAGTAATCTCCTAATTAAAACTTTTCCGATTAGAGAATTGCGAAAACATCGCTTTCGCGGACGATCAAATAATCCTTTCCTTCGACAGAAACTTCGGTTCCGCTGTACTTGCCGTAAAGAACCTGGTCGCCAACCTTGATTTCCATCGGAATCGCTTTACCGTTTTCGTCCTTCTTGCCCGGACCAACAGCGATTACCTTGCCCTGCATCGGCTTTTCTTTTGCATTATCCGGAATATAGAGACCGCTTTCGGTCTTTTCTTCAGCGGGAGCGGGTTCGATGAGAACTCTATCTGCAAGTGGCTTAATCATAACTATGTTACCTCATTGTTGAAATTTTTACCGCAAATGCGGATTTTCTTCGCCCGTTTTCTATGCAAGAATCGTGCCAATTTGAAAAATCCCGCGAAAATGGTGAAATTTTACAATTTTTAAGAAAAGTGTTTCATGTTTTGTTTCAAAATGAAACGTTTTGTCAAAAAAAAACGCTCCGAAAAATCCCGCGCTTGATTTTTCAAAAGAATTTCTACCTTTGCGCTATGCAAACACGAGAAATTTTTCAAAAGGATTTGGAGCTTATCCGCGAAAAAGCTCCGCTTATTCATAATATCACGAATTTTGTGGTGATGAATAATACTGCAAACGCTCTTCTTGCTATCGGAGCTTCGCCGGTGATGGCGCATGCAATTGAAGAAGTCGCCGATATGGTGAAAATCGCTTCGGCTCTTGTCATCAACATGGGAACTCTTGAACATGATTGGGTGCAGTCGATGATTGTCGCAGGGAAAGCGGCAAATGCGAAGGGAATTCCCGTCGTATTTGATCCCGTGGGAGTGGGTGCTACGCCGTATCGTTCGCAGGCAGCGGCAGAAATTTTGCAGCACGTAAAACCGACGATTATCCGCGCAAACGCTTCGGAAATTATGAGCCTTGCTCGGGTGAATGTGCAGACGAAAGGCGTCGATAGCACGAATTCGGCGGACGATGCAATTACTTCGGCGAAAATTTTAGCGAAAGAAACGGGCGCAATCGTCGTCGTGAGCGGCGCAGTCGATGTCATCACGGACGGTGAAAATGTGAAACGCGTTTTGAATGGGCACCCGCTTATGGGACGCGTCACCGGAATGGGATGCACGGCTACGGCGATTTTGGCTGCGTTTGCTGCTGTCGAAAAGAATGCATTTGACGCAGCGTATTTTGGAATGACCGCGATGGGAATTGCGGGCGAAATCGCAGGCCTCACCGCAAAAGGCAACGGAACGATGCAGCTTTATTTCTTGGATGCGCTTTGCAATCTTTCGGAAAATGCGGCGACATTTTTTAGAAATTAAGCGCTAAAAAGTTTTGATGAATTGAGCGCGTGCTTTTCGCGGGCTTGATTTTTCTAAATTATTGAAAAATAAAGGAATGCAATTTTATGGCTCGTATTGATGATGATGACGAATTCAGCTCGATTCCGATGGATCAAGCGAATGAAGATAATATTGAAAGTGCGATGAAACCGCGCGATTACAGTTCTCGTCGCATTCTTCTTTGGGAAGGGGACGAAAATCGTCGCAATTACGCCTTGGAAGTGATTTCCACTTTGCTCACGGGCGCCTTTGTCGAAGGCGTTGCAACCGAAGCCGAAGCTCTTCAAAAACTCGATGAAGAATTGTGGGATACATTTGTCGTCGATTTTTACAATGAAGGTTGCTCGGAATCGGAATTTGTGAAAAAGGTCAATAATTATCCGAATTCCATTCTCGTGGCACTCAATTTAGCGCCGTTCACTCTCCCCGAAGAACGGAACCGCTACCGCATCGAACCGCTTCGCAAACTTTTCGAAATTGAAAAGCCAAAGGCCGAAGACGAAGAAACAGATGCCGAATCCGAATCGGATGAAGATTCTTTTGATGAGGATGATCTCAAGGACTGATTTATGGCAGAAGCCAAATCAGCGATTGAATTGTCGCATGTTTCCAAAGCCTATCCGGGCGAAGAAGATGCGGTAAAAGATATTTCGCTTTCGATTCGCGAAGGCGAATTTATCGTTTTAGTGGGGCCTTCGGGCTGCGGAAAATCCTCGGTTCTGCGGATGATCGCTGGCTTAGAAACGCCGACAGCGGGCAAAATATTTTTGCACGGACGCGATGCAGAAAATCTCGAACCGAAAGATCGCGATATTGCGATGGTTTTTCAAACGCATGCGCTTTATCCGCACATGACGGTCCGCGAAAATTTGGAATTTGCATTACGCATCCGCGGCATTTATTCGGCGAAAGAAATTCAAGAACGTATCCGCGAAGCCGTGGAAATGCTCGGGCTCGAAACGATTTTAGATCGTAAGCCAAAGCATCTTTCGGGCGGACAAAAACAGCGGGTTGCGCTCGGACGCGCTCTTGTTCGCAAGCCCAAAATTTTCCTTTTTGATGAACCGCTTTCGGGTTTAGACGCGCGGATGAAAAATCAGATGTGCGTGGAATTAGGGCGTTTGCATTCGCGCTTGCAAGCGACGATGGTTTTTGTGACTCACGATCAAAATGAAGCGATGACGATGGGTGACCGCGTCGTTTGTTTTTCGGAAGGAAAAATTCAGCAAGTCGGAACGCCGATGGAATTGTACACGCATCCGGCGAATGAATTTGTCGCGGGCTTTATCGGAATTCCGCCGATGAATATTTTTGCTGCGCAGTGGACAAAAGACGGTCTCTTTTTTGAAAAGGCAGCGTTTACATTTCCTGTGTCCGAAGAATTTCGAAATCGCTTTTCGCAAATTCCGCGTTTACGAGTCGGCGTGCGCCCAGAATTTTTTGTCGTTTCGCAGGCTTCGCCTTCGTCGATTGCGGTGACGGTCGAAGTGGTCGAACGCTTGGGATTTGAATCGTTAATTTATGCGCAGAACAATGCGCAGAGTTTTGTGCTACGCGTTCCGCCGACAGAATCTTTTGCCGTGGGCGAAAAAATTTATTTGTCTCTCGACGAAAAAAACATTCACCTTTTTGATATTTCAACGGGAGAATGTATTCTTTGAAACTCCGAATAACGCTTTTATTTTTAGCGATATTTCTCGGCCTGTTTTCTTTGACGGGCTGCCGTTCGGAGGATGACGAAAAAGAAATTTTGCAGCTTTGGATTATGCCGAATAGTCCAGATCCCGCGGCGGATATGTTGCATGTGCTGCGCAATTTTGAATTGGAAAATCCGGGAATTGAAGTGCACGTAACTGTTCTCGATTGGAGCGTTGCGTGGACGAAAATTACGACGGCAGCGTCAACGCACAGCGGACCCGATGTGGTGCAAATGCCGACGACTTGGGCGGCTTCAATTTCTGCGATGGATGCGCTTATGCCGATGGATTCGCTAATTCTCGCTTCGGGCGGCGATTCGGCGTTTGCAGAAGTTTCGATGAAATTTGCTCGGCCGATTGGAAGAACGGTTGCGACTTCGGTGCCTTGGTTTGTCGATGTGCGGCCGCTTTTTTATCGCCGCGATGTGCTTGCGGAAGCGGGAATTAGTCCGCAGACGGTTTTAAATTGGAATGATTTTCGGGCAGCGCTTTTAAAAATTCAGCAGGCGAATTTGACGATTGAAGGCCAAGTGATTTCGCCGATTGGATATCCGGGAAAGCACGACTGGAATGTGATTCATAATTTTGCCCCGTGGATTTGGGGTGCGGGCGGAGACTTTCTCGATTCGACGGGAAGCGAAAGCAGACTCGCGACAAAAGAAAGCATCGATGGAATTCTTTTTTATTTGAGCCTTGTCCGCGACGGTTTTAACAGCCGGAAAAATTTGACAAAAAATACGACGCAAGTGAGTATGGATTTTGATGAAGGACGTCTTGCGTTTTGGTTTGACGGAACAAATAAAACTTTGTACTTGGATAGTCCGCGATTCTTGGGCGGTTCATCGAAAAATGTGACGGCGCGAAATTATTCGGTGATGCTTCCGCCGTCATCGCCCGAGGGCAAACGAACTTATTATTTTGCGGGCGGTTCGAATTTAGCGGTTTCAAAATATACGGAGCACAAACGGTCTGCGATGGCGCTTGTCCGTTATCTTACTTCGCGTCCCGATGTGCAGTTGGAATTTTCGCGCGTCGCAGGATTTTTGCCGACGTTACTTTCGGCGTATGAATATCCGTATTTTAAAGAAGACGAAAATCGCGGCATTTTCCAACAGATGATTCCGCATTTGCGCGCTTACCCCGCGGTTTCGTATTGGGGCGAAATTGAAACGGAAATTTTGCTTCGCCGCTTCGGAAATATTTTTGATTTGATTACATCGAGTCCGCAAAATGCGTGGCCGACGAAAGAAATTTTAGAAGAAATCCGCTCGGCAGATCGTGAAATCAATCGATTCATTCGGCGAGAACGGGAGCGTGGCAAATGAAAACGCGTTATTTGTTTGTGCTTCCGATGCTCATTTTTGCGTCGATATTTCTTTTGATTCCAGTTCTCTTTGGAATTATTTTACCGTTTTTCCCACCGGATTTGCAGAACGCTTTCCACGGAAATTTCAGCGTCACCCATTTTTTGCAGGCGGTTTCATCGGGCGCAGGAACTGGACTTTTCGATGCGATTCGCAATACGGTCATTTATACGGTTTGCGTTTCGGGCGGAAGTTTAGTCTTCGGGCTTTTTGGTGCGGTGACGGTAACGCAAAAATTTCCGTCGGCAAAAATTGTCCGCGGACTGATGATGCTTTCGTGGGTTGTGCCAACGTATATCGTCGGACTTCTCTGGGGATTTATGTGGCAGCAAGACGAAGGCATTGTCAACATGATTCTCTTCGATTATTTGCATTGGGATAAAATCTCGGGGCTTTTTGGCGCAGTTTGGAAATATACAGCAGACGGCACTTTGATTAAACCGAATTGGCTCACGGGACCGAATACGATTTGGGCGATTATCGTGCCATCGATTTGGCGAAATTGGCCGTTTTGTATGATGATGTTCTTGTCGGCGATTGCCGTTATTCCGCGGGATATTTACGAAGCCGCAGCGCTTGACGGCGTTTCTTCGCGCGAACGATTTTTGCATATTACGTTACCGCTTCTGCGCCCGATTTTTGCAGTGGTCATTCTCGAAAGTTTAGTCATCAATATGTATAGCTTTAACCTTGTCGCGATGATGTTTGGCAACGGTTCTGGCTTCCCCGGAAAATCGGGAGATTTGATAATGACATTCTTATATCGCATGTCATTTCAAACGTGGAATTTTGGCGCAGGCGCAGCCCTTGGCACATTGACGATGCTTTTAATGCTTATTTGCGTTTCGATTTGGTTCCGCAATTTTGCGAAGGATTTGCAAAATGGTTAAGTATTTTGCTTGGGCATTTGCGCTTCTCAATCTCTTTCCGCTTTTGTGGATGGTGTGGAGTTCGCTATTAGGCTCAAGCGAAATTCAGCAAGGAAAAATTTTCCCGGAACCGTATCCGAATGATGTCGTCTTTTTAGAAAAAATCGCGGGCGGGAAATGGCTTGCGGGGACATTACACGGGCAAATTTATCGTTTTGAAAATGGAAATTTTGACGAAAAAACGCGCCGCACATTGGACTTGTTTGCGGTTTCTGTCAATTATACGATGGCGGATTCCAACCTTTACGCATTTTCTCCCGATGAAGGACTTTTGCAAATTGACCCGAATCAATTCAAAGTGGAAAATCGTTGGGGAATGAATGCGTTTGAAGAATCGTATTCGCAAAGTGATTTTACCAAATTTTTATATGTGAAAAATCAAATGCCCGCGAGCGAATTTCAGCGTCTCGGGGCATTGTTAGATTCTATTCCGCTCATTGAAAATTCTTCAAAAACTTTTGCGAATGTTTTGCAAATTTCGTTTGCGCGCGATTCTTCGATTATTTTTCAGCTGAATAAAATTTTGAATTCCGAAGAAAAATTGGCGAGCGTCCTTTCGGTTTGGAAGCAAAAATCCGATTGGGTAAACCCAGCGATTCGCCGTCTTTTCAAAAAGAAAAAGCGAACGCCTCTTGATAATCGCCGACTTTTCCGTTGGTGCTTAGCAGAACTTGCGCCGACGCCGCTCACTTTTTATCGTCAAATTCTGTGGACGCCGATTTGGGTCGATCGCGTTCCCGCAAGCGATCACGGTGTTTCGATTGTGAATGCGGGCGATTATTTGTGCGTCGCCATGTGGTGGGAACAATTTCCGGGCATTGCATTTGTCAATCGCAAAACGGGAAAAATTGCTTGGATCAATTCGCAAGCGGGATTGCCTTCGAGTTCGGTGCAGCGACTTTTGCGCGTTTCGAACGAAGAAATTCTCGCAGCGCACGATCAAGGCTTCTCGCTTATCGATGTGAAAACGCAGCGGGTGAAAGCGAATTATCTCTTTGGCGAAGGCGGGCTTCCTTATTACAACGGACGCGATTTGCGACTTTCGATTGTGAGCCGGAGTGCAATGCTTTTTGCGTGCGGGCGGCAAATCGTCTTCTTTGATTTCCGCGCAGGGCGTGCGATTAAAAGGCTTTACGCAGATTCGGATCTTTTCCAATCGGACATTTCGGCGGTGAAAAGCGTTAACGGGCGCATTTTCTTTGGACTTTCAAACGGCATCGTCGAAATGAATTTGTGGGATTTGCTCAGCGAAGTGCGCGAACAAAAAACGATAGAAACCGAAGGAACCGCGACGAGTTTAGTTTTCCAAGATGTGAATTTATTTGCGGGAATGCAAGGCGGACGCATTGCGAAAATTCCTCTCAAAAATCCTCAGAAAAAAGAAATGCATCAACTGCCCGAAGGCGGCGTTTATTTGCACTGGCGCAATTACGAAGATTTGCTTCGGATGATTCCATTTGGCACGTTCTTTGTCAATTCGCTTTTGATTTGCGGCTCAACGGTTTTGATTTGTTTATTCCTCGGCGCATTTGCGGGCTACGGACTTTCGCGCGTTTCGCGGCGGATGCGCGTTTGGGTGAGCGCAGGACTCGTTTGGAGTCAAATGATTCCGAATATTCTTTTGCTCATTCCTGCGTTTCTTATCGCTTCTTATTTGCAAGTGCATTCGTCCATTCATATTTTGAATACGCGATGGGGACTTACGCTTTTATATTCGGCGGTATTTCTTCCGACGACGGCGTGGATTTTGCAAAACTTTTTCCGCGCGGTTCCGCGTGAAATTGAAGAAGCCGCGATGATCGACGGCTGTTCTCCGATTTCAACATTTTTCCGCATCATTGTGCCGACAGCTCTTCCCGGAATTTTGGCGACGGGAATTTACATTTTCATTTTAGCGTGGGATGAACTCATGTTTGCGTGGGTTTTCTCAATGGATTCGGCTTCGGCGACGATTCCCGTGGGCATGCGATTATTCTTTGGACAAATCGGTTCGCGCTACGATTTGATGATGGCCGCAGCAACTCTTTCAACTCTTCCTGTCATCGTTCTCTTCTTGATTGTGCAACGAAAACTGCTGAGCGGATTCACGGGAAGTTATCGGAAGAATTAGAAAAAACTATCTTTTGCAAAAATTTTTTTGGAGTGATTGAATGGCAGTCAAAAGAAAGAAATCGGAAAAATCCCGCGCAACGCGAATTTCCCGCGTCTATTTTAATCGGATGTTTCCGAAGCGGATGGATGCGTTGCAAGTGGCGCTTTCTGTTTTCTTGGGCGTTTTCATCGGGATTATGCCGACGATTGGCATCGCCATTATTTTGACGGTCGCCGCTTGCGCTCTTTTCCGTTTACCCAAAGTTCCGGGCGTCGTTTCTTCTTTCGTTGCGAATCCGCTCACTCAATTCGGCGTATTTTATCCGTCGGGATATTACATCGGCAAACAAATTTTATCTCCCGAAGAAATCAAATTTGACTTTCTTCACGAACTCGAAGGGCTTTCGTTTAGCAACTGTACCGAAGTCGTTTCAAAACTTTGGACGGAAGCGTCGGGGCACGTTCTCGCCTTTCTTCTCGGCATTACGATTGTGTCATTTATCTTTGGGCTCGCTTTTGGAATCGCTGCATACTTTATCGTTTCGTATCGGAAGCGGAAGCATATCGCGATTAAGAACAAATACATTCACGAGCTCATCTCCGAAGATCAAGTTATCATTAAAGAAGCTAAGCAAAAAGGAAAACACATGCATATCTATCCGTTCAAAGCTCTCCGTCCTGTCGATCCCGCTCAGGCAAAAGACATTTCCGCTTTGCCTTATGACGTGATGAATCGCGAAGAAGCAAAAGCGATGGCCGCGGGACTTCCGCATTCGTATCTGCGCATCACCCGTGCAGAACTCGAACTTCCCGATAGCGTTGACGCTTACGACCCGCAGGTCTATGCGCACGCAAAAGAAAATTTGGATAAGTTCATCGCCGAAGGCGTCATCGCATTTGACAAAAAAGATTGCCTTTATATTTATCGGCAGACGATGAATGGCCGCGAACAATACGGTCTCGTTTGCACGGTTCCGGCGAAGGATTACTTTGACAATATCATTAAAAAGCACGAATTAACGCGCAAAGACAAAGAAGACGATCGCCTTCGCCACATTTTGGCGACGAATTCGAATACGGGTCCTGTCTTCCTCACTTACCGCGACAACGGTCAATTCAATTTGTTGAAGAAAATCATTTCCCGCGATCCGGTTTATGATTTCGTCACCGAAGCAGACGGTTTTGGTCACACGGTTTGGGTCATCGATAACGATCAAGAAATCGAAGAAATTTGCCGCGCCTTTGATACGGTTCCGGTGAGCTACATCGCTGACGGTCATCACCGTAGTGCAGCGGGCGCTCGCGCAGCTGGTTACCGCGCATCGCAAAATCCAAACAACAAGGGCGACGAAGAATACAACCGCTATTTGGCGATTCTCTTCCCGAGTACGCAGCTCAAAATTTTGGATTACAACCGCGTCTTGAAAGATTTAAACGGTCGCACACAAGAAGAACTTTTCGCCGAACTCAAAAAGATTTTCACCATCACGGAACTCGCCGGCGCAGAACATCCGGAAAAGCAAAATGTGGTGAACATGTATATCGGCGGCAAGTGGTATGCTTGCGAATTCAAACCGGAATATTTGAATGATTTGGGCCCGGTCGATAGCTTGGACGTTGCCCTTCTTCAAAAGCTCGTTTTGAAGCCGCTCTTTAACGTGGACGATCCGCGTACAGCGAAGAACATCGACTTTGTCGGCGGAATTCGCGGACTCGGTGAACTCGAAAAACGCGTGAACTCGGGCGAATGTGCTTGCGCTTTTGCCATGTATCCGACAACTCTCGATCAGTTGATGGCGATTGCGGATGCGGGCGAAATCATGCCGCCGAAGAGCACATGGTTCGAACCGAAACTTCGCGACGGTCTTTTGGTTCACACTTTGGACTAAATTCTCCGTGAAAAAAACGGTTCACAAAAAGCAAATTCAAACAATGCGCATTCTTTTATGTGCATTGTTTTTTGCGATTTTTTCTGCGCCGACTTTTGCAGGGCACGTTACAACGGCGGGAGTTTCTGCGGGCGGTGGCGCTACGCGCGATTTGCAACTGCGAGAAATTGGCCAAGTTTTTCATCCGCAGACAAGCGGTTATTTAGGCGCGAATTATTACTACTTTCCGCTGCCGAGTCAATCGAAATTGACGACGGAATACGGCAAACATGAAGGCTATATTCTGCGGCAAAATTTTGCGGGTTACTTCGCCGATTCCCTTGGAAAAAGCGGATGGAAACTCGGCATTCTTTGGTGGATGGAACGTCACGGTTGGGACAGCGAAGACTTTGTCCTCTTCCCGCATTACAGTAAATTTTCTCTCATTCGAAGCGTTCAAACGACGGGCTTTACCCTTTCGCGTCCGCATGAAAATTTTGGATTTGCGGGCGGAATTCAATATGTCAACCCCGAACATGTCGGAAAAATTTACGAGCCCGAAGTCGATACACTTTATGAATGGGTGGCTGCCGTTTGGGGACCGATTTCTGCGCAAACGAGTTTTCATCATTCGGATTTTAAGCATGTCCGCGTGACTCTCAATTTGGAATCAAAGCAAGTCCTCGGCGGAAAATCTTCGGGCCCGCTCACGTATTTGCCGAACATCGACGTCGCCCTTTTTGACCGCGACGGTGACAAAGATTCTCTACGACTTTTTTGGGAGCAGAATTTAATTGCGCAGCGTTTATACGCCGAAGCGCTCGTGTATTTTCCGAATAAATCATTGCGGGCGGTGGGATTGAAATATTATCCGGATCCGTCGAAAGTCGTTTCGTTCGATGTGACTTGTTACCGCAAACGCGGCGGCGATTTGATTTGGGGCGGCGGCATTACGATGCCATTTTTCCGCATCGCGTACAATCACGCAGACGATATTGAAAATGTATTCGGACTTCGCGGAACATTTGTCGCCCAATTCCATTTGGGAATCGAAAAAATTTTGGATAAATTCGTCGGCTTAAACGGTTCGCGTTCGACGCCGATGATGACTCGTGAAATCGATACCGACGGCAACGTGAAAAAGAAGCGCCGCGAAGAACGGGAAAAAGCTTTCCAAGAAACGCGGAAACCGTCTGCGCCGAAGGAAATTACCGCAAAAGGCATCGTGATGGAGGAAGCAAAATGAAAAGTTTTCTCATTCTAACTTTCGCCATTTTTCTTACCGCATGCACGCATTTGGTCGTCGATTCCACGGAGCGTTTACAGCTCAAAAATCTTTCGGATGTGTCGATTGCAAAACTTTGCGTCATCGGCGAAAAAGATACTCTCGTCTGGGTTCCCGATACCGTTCTTCCGGGCGAACTTTCGTTTGTGCACGAAGAAGATTTTGTGGGAACATTTCACATTCTATTTTACGCGGCGGATTCCGCAGGAAAATTCAGCCCAGTCTATGCCGGAAAATTGCATTTCGACGGCGGCAGCGAACTGCTAAAATTTTCGAAAAAAGACGGCGAGTGGGATTTGGATTTTGAATAAAAACGTGTTTTAAAGTTATCTTTGCTGCACCGTGAAAATTACCAAACTCAAAATTTTCGGCTTTAAGTCGTTTGCTCAGCGGACAGAAATCACTTTCCCGGGAAACGGTCTTACCGCAGTTGTCGGTCCGAACGGAGCGGGAAAGTCTAACATTGTGGACTCGATTCGTTGGGTGCTCGGCGAACAGCGCGCCTCGGTTTTGCGTATGGACAAAATGCAGAGCGTCATCTTCTCGGGAACAGAAGAACGCGCTGCGATGAGCATCGCCGAAGTTTCGCTCGTCATCGATAACAGCAACGGTGACTTGGCTTCGGAATACTCCGAAGTGATGGTGACTCGTCGTGCACATCGCGATGGGCTCACGGAATATCTCATCAACAATCAAGAATGCCGATTAAAAGACATTCAAAATTTATTCTTCGATTCGGGCCTCGGTTCGGGAAATTATTCCCAGATGAACGAAACGATGATTCGCAATGTTCTTGCGGATAGCCCGGAATATCGCCGCACACTTTTTGAAGAAGCCGCGGGCGTTAGCAAATACAAAAAGCAGCGCAAAGAAACGATTAGTCAGTTAGACCGCGTCCGCGCAGACATGGAACGCGTCGAAGACAATTTGCGTCATGAACGCGCCACCGTTCGTCAGTACGAAAAGCAAGCGGAAAAAGCCAATGAATGGAAGCGTTTACGCAGTCGCCTTCGCGAACTCGATCTTTCGGTGAGCTTGGACCGTCACGAAGATAACCGCAAAAATTTAGCGGTTTTAAATGATGCCAAAACTCGCGTTTCGCACGAACAAGAATCGGACAAAACGCGCCTTTCCGAACTCGAAGCAAAAATTGCAGAACGCCAACTCGTCATCGCTGGCGACGAAGAAAATTTACGCGGATTAGAAAACGAAGTTAAAAAGCAAGAATTAGAACTCAACGATTTGAATAACGAAATTGCCCGCAACCGCGAAATGCAGGGCAACGCAGAAATGAATCGCCAAAAGTATCGCGATGAAATCGTTGACGCAGAACGTCGCATCGGACTTTTAAAAGAAGAGCGCACAAAACTCGAAGAAGAAACGCAAGCGCTCGGCTCGGAAGATGCACTTTCCGAAAAACAATTAGAACTCGCCCGCGAAGAAGAAGCGCTCCAAGTTTTGCGCGATGATGTGGACGATCTCCGCGAAGAATCGCGGACTCTTTCGGACAAACGCATCGCGTGCATTAACAAAGCGAACAATTTGCGCTCTCGCTGGCAACGCGAAGATGCCGAATCCGAAATGCTCCGCGCCAATGTGCAAAAATGGCAAGCGGACATCACCGATTTAGAAAACAAAAAAAGCGAATCGAACGAAACTCTCGCATCGATTGCCACGGGCATCGAAGATGCGCAGCGTGAAATTGAAAATTTGCAAGAACGGAAAAGTGTTCAAGAAGAAGAAATTGAAAATTTAGCGGCGGCACTTTCTGCGGAAGACGAAAAAATTGTGCAGGCAAAATCCCGCAAAGCCGCATTAGAATCGCGTATAGAAGTTCTCGAAAATATGAACAGCGACGCAGGCTCGGGCGTCGATTATTTGCTCAACAGTCGCGCTTCCGAAGTGAAAGGACTTCTCGGTTCTTTGATTACGGTAGATCCGCAATATGCAAATGCCGTGGAATTTGCGCTCGGCCGTTCGTTGAATGCGGTCGTCGCCGATGCTTCGCAGTTGGATTCGCTTTTGGGCGCGCTCGATTCGGCGTCGGCGGGAAATGCGATGATTGCATTTGCGAATGGAAATTCTGCGGTGGCGGAATTCCCGCTTCGTCCTGGCGTGATTGGCGTAGCGTCAAAATTTGTTAAGGCAGATTCTGCGATTTTGCCGATTGTCGAAAAATTGCTCGCCCGTTCTATTCTCGTCGAAAATTTTGCGGTGGCAAAATCCTTGGCGCAAGAATTTGCAGCAGAAGATTACTGGTTCCTTTCTCTTGATGGCCGTTACGTTTCGTCTTCGGGACTTGTTCTCGGCGGCCGCGGAAAAAGCGAAGCGCCCGGCGTTCTCGCTCGCAAAGCAGAAGTCGAAAAAGATTTAGAAGAATTAGAAAATTTGAAAGCAGAAATTGAGCGCTTGGCGGACGGCCGCGAACGTTTGAATGAACGCTTGGAAGAATCGCGGGCGATGCTTTCGGAAACGGGCGAATCAATTCGCGAAGCCGAAGAACAAATTCGCTCGGGAAATGCTGCGGAAAAAATTCACCGCGGAATGCTTACCGATCTCGAACGTCGCATGGCCAATTTGGAAACGAGCTTGCGCGATGCAGAATCGAAAATCGAAAAATTTTCTGCGGAACGTTCCGATGATGCAGAACTCGCCAAAGCCGAAGAAGAATCGAAGAGCATCGAAGATGAATACGCGAAGGTGATGGATACCCTCACCGAAAAAGATCAGATTTATAAAGATAAAGAAGACGATGTCCGCGAAATGCGGAATCAGTTGGGAAGCGCTCAATCGACTTTGCAAAATAATTTACATCGCATCGCATCGATTGCAGAACAAGTTCGTTTGTTCGAAGATATCATCGCTGGCCGTAACCGCGAAATCGAAAAAATCGACCTTCAAAAAGAAGAATTGTCAAAGAAAGAAAATGAAATCGCGGAAAAAGTGCAAAGCAAAGATGAAGAATTGCGAAAGAAAGAAGAAGAGCGCGACGTTGCCCGCGAACGTTATAATGTCGTCGCTGGCGATGTCAATGATTGGCGCTCTGAAGTCCGCGACATCAACAGCAAACTTTTGAATCGCTCGAATGACATCAACGATTTAACGTTACGCATAAACGCTCTCGGCACCAATATCGACCGCATGAAAGAACGCATTTTTGCGGAATGGGAAGTCGATATCGATCATGCCGAAGATGTGACGCGCGTCGAATACGAAGAAAAAGAAGCGAAAAAAGAAATTTCAGAACTCCGTTCGCAGATCAAGAGTTTGGGCCCTGTGAATGTGGACATTATGGAAGATTTCGACGCCGAAAAAGCGCGCCTCGCTGAAGTGGAAAAACAATTCGACGATTTGGATCAAGCGCGCGCTTCGTTGGAACGCACGATTGCAAAACTCGATGGCATTGCCCGCGACCGCTTCCTCGAAACTTTCCGCAACATTCAGAAAAATTTCCAAGATGTCTTTAGCCGCATCATGATTAACGGCGAAGCAAAACTTTCTCTCCAAGATGGCGTGGATCCGCTCGAAGCGGCAATCGAAGTGAACGCGCGTCCGACAGGAAAGAAAATGCGCGGCGTGACAGCGCTTTCGGGCGGGGAACGCGCACTGACTGCAGTCTCTCTTCTCTTTGCCATTTATATGGAAAAGCCGTCGCCGTATTGCGTGCTAGACGAAGTCGATGGTCCGCTTGACGACGCAAACATCGGGCGCTTTATGGAATTGCTGCGGCATTTCTCGAATCAAACGCAGTTTATTTTGGTAACGCACAATAAGCGGACGATGGCAGCTGCGGATATGCTTTACGGTGTGACGCAAGAAATTAAAGGCATTTCTCGCATCGCTTCGGTGAAACTCGACGACGCTGTTGCTCTCGAATTGCACAAGCAATAATTCATTTTTCTAAAAACAATTTCACCGCGTTTTCCCACGCAATTTGTTTCCCATTTTCGCCCGCGATTTTTTTTCGAAGAGTGAATGCGGGAGCTAATATGAAAATCGTTTGGTTGTGCTTTTATGCTGCAACAATTTGTTCTTTCGTATAACGCATAAGTTCTCCTAGATTATATGGGTCAATTTTTTGTCTGAAGGTCCTTTTTTATTCTCTTCTTTTTATTACATCATACCACTAAACATTGACCACGATTTCCTCTTCTCGCTTGCAAATTATATCAAAATTTATTACAATTACCCCCGAAATTTATGCCCGAAAATTCAACTTATAAATCCAACACAAAGCGCATAGCAAAAAATACACTGATGCTGTATTTTCGGCAAATCTTGATTATGCTTGTGAGCCTTTACACGGTGCGTGTGGTGTTAAGTGTGCTTGGGGCGACCGATTACGGCATTTATAATGTGGTGGCAGGCGTTGTCACGATGTTTAGCTTTTTAAGTGGGGCAATGGCAACCGCAAGCCAGCGATTCTTTTCGTTTGCGATGGGCAAGGGCGATAGTGCGGGGCTAAAAAAAAACATTTAGCGTGACCCTTAGCATTTATGTGGTTTTAATTATTGCGATTTTCATTTTAGCAGAAACTGTGGGGCTTTGGTTTGTGAGTTATCATTTGGTGATTCCACCCGAACGCATGACCGCAGCATTTTGGATTTACCAAGCCGCCGTCGTTTCGTTTATGTTTACTCTCATTACAACGCCTTATATGGCGGCAATCATTGCGCACGAAAACATGAATGTTTATGCATATGTGAGTATCGTCGAAGCGGTGTTAAAATTAGCGGTCGTCTTTGCGTTAATGATTATCCCGCAAGATAAATTGATTGTTTATGGCGCGTTAATGCTTTTTGTGGCGATGGTAAATACAACTCTTTATCGTTTGTATTGCAGAAAACACTATGAAGAATGCAAGTTTAAACTCGTTTGGGATAAGGGGATGTTTAAAGAGATTTTTAGCTATTCGGGGTGGAATTTATTTGGAGCGTCAGTTGGAATTTTTAAAAATCAACTCGTTAATATTTTACTCAACCAATTTTATGGACCGGTTGTAAATGCTGCTCGTGCGGTATCTTTACAAGTGAGTAATGCGGTTACTTCTTTTTCGCAAAGTTTTTGTTCGGCAATGAATCCGCAAATTGTAAAAACATACGCAGCAGAAAACAAAAAAGATTGCATGGATTTAGTTTTTAAGGGTTCAAAATTCACTTTTTATTTGCTTTTTATTTTTGCGCTTCCTTTAATTTTAGAAATGCATTATGTATTATCATTATGGTTAAAAAATCTACCTGATTTTGTTGTTCTTTTTACCATTTTAACTTTAGTCGATGTTTTAGTGGATTCAATGAGTCGAACCATTATTATGCTTGCTCAAGCAACCGGAAAAATTAAATTATACCAAAGTGTTGTCGGCGGCATTCTGCTTTTGAATTTACCTGTTTCCTATATTGCTTTAAAACTAGGGGCAGAAGCGTATTGCGTTTTAATTATTGCCATTGCAATGACTCTTATTTCTTCGATTGTGCGAGTTTTTATTTTAAGGCGCCTCACGAATTTTCAATTTTAGATTTTATCAAGAAAGCGATTATCCCCATAATTCTTGTGACTTTATTTGCAAGCATTTTACCTTATTTTGCAAGAGAGCATTTTGACGAAGGCTTTTTACGCCTTTGCATAACGTCTTTAATCAGCGTGATTTCGACAAGTTGTTTTGTATTGCTTTTTGGTGTGACAAAACTTGAACGCAAAAATATTTTAGCAAAAATAAAAAAGGTATTTCACCATGCATAATTTACCCAAAGAAAAATGTTCAGGTTGTTCGCTTTGTGCAAATGTTTGCCCTGTAAGCGCAATTACAATGAAGCCCAATGTCGAGGGATTTTTATACCCAAGCGTTGATTTAGAAAAATGCATTGCGTGTAAAAAGTGCGAAAAATTTTGTCCAGAATTAAATGCTCCAACAAAAAATGAAAATTGCGATGCATTTGCCGCTTACAATAAAAATGAAATCATTCGCAAAGAAAGTAGCAGCGGGGGAATTTTTAGTTTACTTGCCGAAAAAATCATTGCTCAAAATGGCGTTGTATTTGGGGCAAAATTTGAAAATGATTTTTCTGTATCCATTAGCTACACCGAAACTTTAGATGGATTAAAAGAATTTCGGGGAAGTAAATATGTGCAAGCAAATCCCAAATACTGTTATAAAGAATGTGCTGAATTTTTAAAAGCTGGGCGCAGCGTTTTATTTAGTCGTCCCTTAAAAAGTCACTTCGCGAGCGCAGGATAAGGAGGTTCGCCGTTTTTATTCACCCCTTCCCGGCAAAGGAAGCAACAGTATAGCCATTCCAACAGGACAAAAAAGCGCCTCATGGCCCTCTTGAAGTTGAACGCCGCTGCTGCAAGCTTTGCATTGAGCATGTCGCCA